>CANGFK010000169.1 GCA_947452925.1 Chitinophagaceae bacterium
TAAAATAATAAATACAAGGTATTTAAAATACAAAGGGGCTGCAAAAGCAGCCCCTTTTTTATTGTTTCATCTATCGCTACTACTATTTCTATTTTCATTCTGACCATAAAAATCATTTTTTAGACGTTCTCGAAGGTCATTTACACTGTTGCTAAGACCATTTAAACCCTCTAAATCTTTTTTAGACATCTGTAATATTAAATTACACGATGTAAATGAATATTTTTCAGTGACTGTAAAATATTTAGTATCGAATATTGAAACTTCCGCAATCAATTTAACCAAATTGATGTTATTTTGCTCATCGAAATCGATATAGATTACTTTTTAAGATAAGATATGAGAGTTGCACTATTTATTCCCTGTTATGTAGATCAGTTTTATCCTAATGTAGCCATTGCCACACTAGAACTACTAGAAAAGCATGGTTGCGAAGTTACTTATCCCCTCAAACAAACCTGTTGTGGACAGCCGATGGCAAATAGTGGATACGAGCATGAAGCAGAAGGCTGTAGCCAGTTATTTGCAGAAAACTTTGCTGGTTACGATTACATAGTTTGTCCTTCTGGAAGTTGCACTCTACACATTAAACATCACTTGCACACAGAAAAGAATGCACCCGAGGAAGCCCATATCCGCAAGACGGTGTATGAACTTTGTGAGTTTATGGTAGATGTATTGAAGGTGGATGATATAAAAGCAAGTTTTCCGCACAAGGTAGGCATGCACCAAAGTTGTCACGGTCAGAGAGGATTGAACTTAAGCCAGATGTCTGAACTGAATGCTGAACCTTTTTCTAAGCCCGGTAGTTTATTGGCTATGGTAAAAGATGTAGAACTAATAAAGCTAGACAGGATTGATGAATGTTGTGGCTTTGGCGGTACATTCTGCGTGGCAGAAGAAGCCGTTAGTGCCAAGATGGGCAAGGATAGAGTGGCAGACCACGTACGCCATGAAGCTGAATACATTACCGGTGCCGATATGAGCTGTCTGATGCACATGGAAGGTATACTGAAAAGACAGAATAGCAAGACGAAAATTATTCATATTGCAGAAATACTAAATAGTGATTAGTTATTAGTGGTTAGTGGTTAGTTATAAAGAAGAACTGATCACTAATTATTAATAACTAACCACTAATAACTAACCACTAATAACTAGAAAAGTGCATAGTAAAGTTACCAATCACGCAGATGCAGCAATACAATTTAACCTTGACGAACCAAGGGTAGACTGGCATGATAAAACGCTTTGGTTTATCAGAGAGAAAAGAGACTTGGCAAGTCATGCGATACCAGAATGGGAACAATTAAGAGAATATGCTTCGCAGATAAAGAATAATGTATTGAGCAATCTTAGTCAATACTTACAAGAATTTGAAAAGAACGCAATAGCCAATGGTGTCATTGTTCATTGGGCGGCAGATGCGGCAGAACATAACCAAATTGTGCATGAGATATTGAAGAAGCACAAAGTAGACCGCATGGTGAAAAGCAAAAGCATGCTTACCGAAGAGTGCGGGCTTAATGAACACTTAGAACATAATGGCATTGAAGTAATAGATACCGATCTTGGTGAACGTATTGTGCAGTTGGCCAAAGAACCACCAAGCCATATTGTATTGCCTTGTATTCATTGGAAGAAAGAGGAAATAGGAGAATTGTTTCATGAACATTTAGGTACCGACAAAGGTGCTTCCGACCCTAAGTACCTTACTGCCGCGGCGAGAGAACACTTACGGGAAACATTCCTTACCAGACGTGTAGCTTTGACAGGTGTAAACTTTGCAGTTGCCGAAACTGGTGAATTTGTAGTGAGTACCAATGAAGGAAATGCAGATATGGGTGCACATTTAGCCGACGTTCACATAGCTTGTATGGGTATTGAAAAGATTATTCCTAAGCAGGAACACCTTAGTGTATTTCTTCGTTTATTGGCGAGAAGTGCAACCGGACAACCCATAACTACCTATTCTAGTCATTTCAAAAAGCCTCAACCTCACCAAGAAATGCACTTGGTTTTGGTAGATAATGGCAGAAGCGTACACTTGGGCAAAGATGACTTTAGAAATTCATTGAAATGTATCCGTTGTGCCGCATGTATGAATACTTGCCCTGTATACAGAAGAAGCGGTGGACACAGTTACCACAATGCAGTAGCAGGCCCTATAGGAAGTATCCTTACGCCCAACTTTGATATGCGTGCAAATAAGGATTTACCATTTGCATCTACCCTTTGTGGTAGTTGTAGTAATGTTTGTCCGGTAAAGATTGATATACATGATCAACTATACAAATGGCGTCAGGTATTGATGAAGGAAGGATTAGGTCCTACTGCCAAGAATGCAAGTATGAAGATGATGGGATGGGTGTTATCAAAGCCCGCTTTATATGACCTATCAGGCAAGGCGGCCAGGTTAGTATTGAAGTATTCCCCTTTTGTGGTAAGTAATAAAATGAACCCTTGGTATAAACAAAGGGAAATGCCTGCACCTCCAAAAGAATCATTCAAAGAGTGGTATAAGAAAAATAGAAGCAATTGATAATTGACAATTGGTAATTAAAAATTAAGAATTAAGAATTTAAAACAATACGTAGTGAGTAGCAGAGATAACATATTGAAGGAAGTATTGAAGAATCAGCCAGCAGACAGGGCTTTACCAGTAATAGATATTCCTGTAACCACAACTCATGAAGAATGGGTGGAGGCATTGAAGACAAGACTAGAAATTCTTCATGTAGCTGTTCGTGAAGTGGCTGATTATGCAGCCTTAAAGCATTTATTACAGCAGGAAGCCATTCCACAGGATAGAACCGTTACTACAATTGCCGAATTAAGCGATGTTTCAACCTTGATAGAAGCAGTGAAAGAAGATGCACACAGCCTAGAAGATGTTGACTTAGCCATTATACCCGCGCACTTTGGAGTGGCAGAGAATGGAGCGATGTGGGTTACTGAAAGTTTGATACAATACAGGGTGTTACCTTTCATTACACAACAATTGGCCATCGTTGTAAACAGAAAAGACATTGTTTACAACATGCACCAAGCCTACCAAAGAATTGCAGGAACCACCCAATACGACTTCGGTGTGTTTATTGCCGGCCCCTCCAAGACTGCCGATATCGAACAGTCGTTGGTATTGGGCGCTCATGGCCCAAAAGGGATGACATTATATTTGTTAGGTTAGATTATTCAGCTACTAGCTTACTTGTACTTCTATAAATGTAGGTTTTGCAAATGTGTCTGCGTGCGAACCTTGTTATTGAAGGGGCATTACAAAGATTTTTATAGGCAGACTTAGGAACATCATAATATTCATAAGTCATTCCATCAGAGAATTCAATTGTCAAGACTTCTACTTTGTCTTTATAATGAAAGTCCAAAATACCAGCATCGTTGATTGTTGCATCATATTGTGCAAGATTAGCTTCCGTCGTTTCTGGAGCGATGCTCACTAAAAAGTGGTAGGCATCAATTATCTTCTTACTCTTTTCTTCAGCTGCTTTTTTCTCGTCTTCATTATCTTGAAACTTGTCAGGATGGAAATCTTTCATTAAGTTTCTGTATCCGGTTTTCAACTCTTTCAGATCAGCACTTGCTGTTACACCCAATAGTTTTCTACTTCTTTCTATTTTACTCATAAGGCGGTGAAGATAAGGGGTTGAACTGTAATCAGATTAATGAATACGGAAATAGTTGCTTTACCACAACCAACTTTCTGCGTAGATGTATCAGAAAACTATTAGAATTTTACTAATCAAGTGTATATCTTCCTGTAGAAAATCTTCTCACTCCAAAAGGCATAACAATAGAGCCATTATAGTTGAAACAGATTGCAAACTATTTCGCTTCGGTGTAGATATCCGTCTGCAAGAAATCATTGTCCTTTACAATCTTTGGGTCTGACATATATACTTCCCAAGGAGTACCGATTGCTTTTTGATTGTTTTCCTTTAGCCATTGGTTTATTGCTTCGTATGCCCTAGGCAAAAGTGATCTTTTCCCAAAGAAATGTGCCACCACTGCTTTGCACCTTTTGGTTTGTTTATAATAAGTTCCGGGTTCTGGGTTGGTCAGTTTACCTTTAAGTGGAATACCAGATTCTACAATTAATATATTAGGTTGTTGAGAATGCCAAGCAGCTGGTGCTCCTACCGGAATGAGGTTATTCTTTACCAAAAGAAAAGAGAGGTTATTGAACAAAACACTTTGCTTTTTCTTTAACTCATTAGGTTCATTTGCCCAATCTTTCATCATTAAAAACAACTGAGGCCTTACTAATGTAGGCTCTACATTTATCACTGTCTGATCTGGGGCTGCAGCAGGCTGTTCAGCGGGTTTTGTATCGGGGGTTGGGCTATAGAAAGTACTAGCAGTATCCTTTTCGGTTATATCGTCTTTTGAATTAAAGAAATTGAAATTGAAATTATCACAACTAGTCAATAGTAAAGCAGTTGAGAAAAGTAATGCTAAGGACCAAATTTTCATTGTCTATCCGTTTATTTTAGGGATTTTGTGCAAATTAATGACATTTTCATAAAACGTACTAAACAATAAAATATTGCTTCCCCCATCAACACCCCCAAATAATACAATTTACAACCAGTTGATAAAAGCTTAAAAGAGGTAATATTTTGCCACTCAAACTTTTTTTCCGTAAGAAATAGGATAGCTAGTATTTTCGGCACAAATTAAATTAAATCTCATGCAGTTATCAATAAAGCACCTGCTGCTTTTGACAAGTTTGTTTTCTGTTTTCATTAGTGTAAGTGCTCAGAAATCCAACTATGACCAACACCGGGTTTTCAATCCAACTTTTTATACTAGCAATGGTAATGAGTCCCATACTGCAGGAGGAGAACCAGGTGTAAAGTACTGGCAAAATAGGGCAGACTATAAAATTGCAGTATCGCTTGATACTACCAACCACAGAGTAAAGGGTGGAGTTGAAATCACTTATACCAATAACAGCCCAGAGCGACTTCCATTTTTGTGGCTGCAATTGGACCAGAATATTTATAAGTCAACTTCCAAGAGTGAGTTGACAAGCCCTGTATCTGGTGGCAGGTTTTCTAATAAGACCTTTACTGATGGGGATGAGATAAAGTCCGTCACTGTAACTCAAAATGGAAAAACTGAAAAAGCGGATTATATAGTTACAGATACACGCCTGCAACTGCGGTTGAAAGACACCGTAAATGCACGCGGTGGGAAAATACTTATAAAGATAGACTATGCCTTTACTCTACCTGAGTATGGTACAGACAGATGCGGCAGGTTAAGTACTGATAATGGCTGGATTTATGAAGTGGCACAATGGTATCCTCGCATGGCTGTGTATGATGATGTGCTAGGCTGGAATACCTTGGCTTATCAAGGAGCGGGTGAGTTTTATCTGGAATACGGAGATATTGACTATACTATTACAGCTCCATCAAACTTAGTTGTTGTAGGATCTGGCGAACTTGTGAATCCTGCAGAGGTATTGACTCCTGCCACTATTGCGAAACTGAATAAGGCTAAGAACAGTGACAGTACAATTACTATTAAAGGCGAGAGCGACATTAACAACACTAGTTTTTATCCTAACAAGCCTTCTCTGACATGGCATTTCTTGTGCAAAAACACCAGAGACGTAGCTTGGGGGGCATCTAAAGCATTTATCTGGGATGCAGCCAGAATTAATTTACCTAGTGGCAAGAAAATACTGGCACAATCTGTTTATCCAGTGGAAAGCAAAGGAAATGACCGTTGGGGACGTAGCACTGAGTATGTAAAAAATTCTATTGAGTTATATTCGAGTGAATGGTTTGAATACACTTACCCCGTTGCAACCAATGTGGCTGGCATTGTGGGAGGAATGGAATACCCTGGCATTGTATATTGTGGTTTGAGAGACAGAGGCAGTAGCTTGTGGGGCGTTACCAATCATGAATTTGGACATAACTGGTTTCCTATGATTGTAGGAAGTAATGAGCGTAAATATGCCTGGATGGATGAAGGTTTTAATACATTCATCAACGGAGTCGATACCAAAGTTTTCAATAAAGGAGAATATGATGAGAAGCAAGATGTACAAGCTGGCGCGAAGAATATGTTTGGTGACAAGATGGATGCCATTATGAATATTCCCGAAGTGATTCAAGCTGGCAACCTGGGTACTGCCGCTTATGAAAAGCCTGCTTTGGGACTAAACATACTCCGCAACTACATTCTAGGGAAGGACCGTTTTGATTATGCCTTTAGAACTTACATCAAACGTTGGGCTTTCAAGCATCCTACGCCTTGGGATTTCTTCCGCACTATGGAAAATGTGGGTGGTGAAGATTTGAGTTGGTTTTTTAAAGAATGGTTTCTCACCAATTACAAGTTAGATCAATCAGTGAAGTCTGTTCAATATGTTGATGGCGACGAGAAAAATGGCGCACTCATTACGGTTGAGAATTTAGAAGAGATGGCTTTACCCATTGTATTGGCTATCAAACAAGCAGATGGCACCAAAGACACGCTTACACTTCCTGTTGAGATATGGCAACGTGGTGGCAGCTGGACGTTTAAGTATAAATCTACTTCTAAAATTACCAAAATTACCATTGACCCCAATCATGATTTTCCGGACATCAATACAAGTAATAATATATGGGAAGGTAATAATAAACCTGTGCCTAAAGGAACAAATGCCAAAGGCATTATTGCCAATTATCTGGCAGCAATGGGTGGTGCTGATAAGTTAAATACAATAACAGACCTTTCTGAAACTTCAACTGGCAGTATTCAGGGTATTGAGGTGGAGATGAAAATAAAACAAAAAGCCCCCGACAAATACTTTCAGGAGATGACTATTCCTTCAATGAATATAGTTCCCATCAAAATTGTAGTGAATGGAGATAGCATTTTGCTATTGCAGAATGGAGCCAAAGTAGACCTTCCAGGTGAGGCTAAGGATTATTTCAAATCGAAAGCAACCATCTTCCCAGAGTTAAAAATGAATCCTTCTGATTTACAATTAGTTCCCAATATTATTTCTATTGATGAGGCATCTGCTTATGAATTGATTGAGGACAAAGGAGATGGCAGTAAAGTTGAACGCTATTTTGATGTTCAAACAGGTTTAAAGATTAGAGAAACGACAGTTACTGCCGGCAAAAGCAGCATTATAGACATCAGTGACTACAGAAAACTACCAAGTGGTATTAAAATAGCTCATAACAGAAAAGGCGATTTTGGTGGCACTTCCATTGAGTTTAAAGTAAAAGAGATTAAAGTAAATAGTAACTTGTCGGAAGACGATTTTAAATAATAATATTTAGTATTAAACCAAGAAACGCCGTGCATCTGTACGGCGTTTCTTGTATAGAAGCATTA
>CANGFK010000170.1 GCA_947452925.1 Chitinophagaceae bacterium
AGTCAGCAGCTAAGAATACAGCAACTGCAAGCTATACTACAACTGACAACAGTGTAACTACTACTACTTACTACCGCATCAAGGCTGTAAGCAATACAGGTGCAATCAGCTACAGCAACGTTGCTAAACTCACCACTAACAACTCACAACTCATCACTATGTATCCTAATCCAATGAAGGGTAAGACACTGAATGTAGAGTTGGGTAATGTGGTTGCGGGTAAATACACGGTAAGTATCTACAATGCGTTAGGTCAAAAGGTGAGCGAGCAAACTATCAGCCATACAGGTGGTAGTGCAACACACGCCATCAGAATCAACAATGCATTGGCCGCGGGTGCTTACAGCGTAGCTATTAGTGAAGCAGGAAGCAAACAATTAGTTCATCAATCAACCTTATCAGTTCAACCCTAAACAGTAAAAAGTGAGTTATTAGTTGAAAGTTTTAAATAACTACAACTAATAACTCACTTTTTTACTTTACTAATTTATAATATACAAAAAATACGCGTACAATGAAAAAAACTATCGGACTGATTGCAATTGGAATATTACTGAGCGTCTGCATAAGCATCAATGTAAAGGCACAGTCTCCGGCAGACGACCCTGGTATTGGCGGTCCTGGTAGTCCGAGTGTAGGTGTTGGTGGTGATGGTAGCCCTGTAGTGCCTTTTGATGGTGGCATGAGTTTGATGCTTGCCGCGAGTGGTATTGGCTATGCAGCAAAGAAAATGCGTAAAAAAGATGTTTCATGTGTTAAGTATGTGAGCTGATTTCAACTAATAGGCCAAACCTTATTCATTTCAATTGAGGGTAATCTTTACAGTCAATTTTAATGTGAAATTATTTTACAGTACTTATAAAAAGCAGAACACCCTATTCCTCAATCCTTTACTAAAATCAACTCAATAAGTTGCATATAAATGTGCAAAGAAATACAGGATTCTAGCTTGAGTTGTTAGGCTGGTTCTAAACGTTATTTTGGGTTGCTCTTGAATAATACGGTTGATGAATAATTAAATTAACCAATTTGATGCCTTGATTGATGATAATAGATTTGTGAAACACCTGCCGAAAATGATATAAAAGAATAATAGCCGCTTCTTCACTAAATTTGGTTTCTTTAAACTGATTTAGAGCTAATTATTAATCATCATTTTGAATCGCATGTTATGGTAATAAAAAACTTCTACAAATACATTGACTTAAGCTATTATTCAGCAACGCCTAAGTACCTGCAGTTGGCAAATGCGATTACTAAGGCAATAAATGAGGGAAAGTTGGAGAAAGAAGAATCGCTTCCCTCCATCAATGAGTTGAGTTTTGAGTATGAGATTTCAAGGGATACTGTAGAAAAAGCTTATAAACACCTAAAGAATATTGGGATATTAGGGTCAGTTCCAGGAAAGGGATATTTCATTAAGAACGTTGAAGTTGAAGATCACTTGAAAATATTGATGCTTTTTAATAAACTCAGCCCTCACAAGAAGATTATTTATGACGCTTTTGTTGCTAATATCCCAGAGACAGCAGCGGTGGATTTCTTTATTTACAATAATGATTTTACTTTCTTTAAGAAAATATTGTCTCCTAGAATAGATCAGTACACACACTATCTTATTATGCCTCACTTTAAGGATGGTGGTGACAATGCTCATGAGATAATCAATAAGATTCCGAAAGATAAACTCATTATCATTGATAAGCTTGTACATAAGATTACAGGTAATTTTTCTGCGGTGTACCAAGATTTTGAAAAGGATATATACCTGGCATTGGAAAAAGCGTTACCTCTCTTAAGTAAGTATCATACTTTGAAAATTATAAGCTTAGAGTACGCTATTTATCCAATTGAAATTGTAAAAGGATTTTTGAATTTCTGTCATGAATATGCGTTTAATTATGTTGTTGTTCAAGACTTTAACAACATTACGATAGAAGCAGGGGATGTTTTTATAACACACATGGAGAATGATCTAGTAGAATTAATAGAAAAAATATTGACTACGAAACTAGAGGTAGGAAAAGAGGTAGGGGTAATCTCCTACAATGAATCTCCACTGAAAAAGATAATACTAAACGGTATTACTACTATTTCTACCGATTTTCAATTGATGGGTGAACGAGCAGCAAATGCAGTGCTGGAGAAATCTCTTCTACATGAGGCGATGCCTTTTCACTTGTATGAGCGTGCATCATTGTAGTGGTCTCGAAAAGATGTGTAATTAATAATAATGATAAAGAGGATGAAAAATTGCCTGGGTTTTCTTTTGTTTCTGTGTTCACTATGTATATATTCTGTTAAGGTATTTGCTGGAACTGAGGATAATGACTCTACGCTGATAATTGCTGTTGGAGATACTACCTTGCAAACTGCTTATATACAAGGGGCAATTAATTATTGCAATAAAACTGGAGGTGGAACTGTGAGACTCACACCCGGAACCTACAGAATAGCCCCAATTAAAATGCTTAGTAATATTACATTACGAATTGATAGTGGAGCAACTCTGTTGGGTAGCCCTAATATGGCTGACTGGACCGTTGCTGGTTCTCTAAAGAACTTATTATACACGGGTAGTGCACTGGCAAACGTTAGAATAACTGGTAGGGGTACTATAGATGGAAGTGGGGCTCCTTGGTGGGCTGCTTATAATGCCAACAACGCTGTAAAAAGACCTCGTCTAATTTATTTATCTAATGTAACCAACCTTACAATTGATAGCCTGACCATTCAGAATTCACCTAGCTTTCATATTGTTCCCAATACATGCACTAATGTGGTAATAGATCATATCACAATGAATACGGATAAAAATTCTCCTAATACTGATGGAATTGACCCTTCTCAGAGCTATAATGTATTGATAACAAACTGTTCAATCAGCGTTGGTGATGATAATATTGCAATTAAAGCAGGAGGGAATCTTGGTGTAACTGCCGGCTGTCAGGATATCACAGTGGCCAACTGCACATTTGGTTATGGTCACGGATTGTCTATAGGAAGTGAGACCAATGGCGGATACAACAACTTAAGAGTAACAGGTTGTACTTTTAATAAGACGACTAATGGAATTCGTATTAAATCTAATTTGGCTAGTGGAGGGTTGGTAACAAACACCTATTATTCAAATATCACAATGACAGGAGTTACCAATCCAATTATTATAGATTGGAACTATTCTCCGCCCGCCACACCTCCTGTTCCGCCATTAGTTCCTGCTGGTGCTAATTTGTTTTTTAACAATATCACTATTACGGGGTCTGCTAACGGGGGAATATTCAACGGATTAACGAACAGTATTATCCAAAATATCGTGATGACTAATGCAAACATCTCTGCCAAAAAAGGGATGACCATAAACTATGCAAATGGAGTAACATTCAAAAATGTGATTATCAACAAAGCTGCTGCTAAGAACGGCACCAATGTCACTTGTGTAGGAGTTACTGGTATTAAAGGGTTTTAAAAAAAGAGATATTGTCATCTTATTATTATGCAACAGAAAATAGAACATTTCAAGGGGTTTCAGAGAGAGGTTGTTAAGCTGTTAGCGCTTGTACTGCTTCTCTTCGTTATGATAGAAACAAATGCACAACCAATCATTCAATCTTTTACGCCAGAGAGTGGCCCCATAGGAACGCAGGTTACTATTACCGGTAATAGCTTTAGCACCAATCCTGCCAAAAACATAGTCTTCTTCGGTGGCACAACAGCTTCTGTGCAAAGTGCAACTACAACAAGCCTTGTGGTAACTGTCCCTGGAGGTGCTGCTTACCAACCCATTTCAGTTGTAAATACAGAAACAAACCTCATTGGAAGTGCTGCATATCCGTTTGAGGTTACTTTCAATACGGGTGTTGGTCAAACTATTACACCTACTTTTTTTAGTGCTAAAGCTGATTTCACAACTGGAAATAATCCCGGAGGAATGGTGGGTGTTGCAGATATTGATGGAGATGGAAAGCCCGACCTTGTTGTCGTTAACAGAAGTATCAATACTTTTTCTATATTAAGGAATACGAGTACAAATACCCAACCTTCGTTTGCTGCTAAAGTAGATTTCGCCACCGATTCAACTCCTTCTGCTGTTGCAATAGGCGACTTAGATGGCGATGGAAAGCCTGATATTGTCATCACCAACATGTTCACCAATAAAATTTCTATCTATAAAAACACGGCAACAAGTGGTAGTATCAATGCTGCTTCTTTAGGTGCTAAAATCAGTTTTATTGCCGACACAGTGTCCCTACCAACTTCGGTAGCAATAGGTGATCTGGATGGCGATGGTAAACCCGACCTAGCCGTTGTAAACAGCTTTAATAACACAGTCTCTGTGCTGAAAAATATTGCTGCTGCTGGAATTTTAGACAGCACTTCTTTCGCTGCTGCCGTAGACTTCACCACTGGCCTGGGGCCTACCTGTGTGGCACTTGCAGACATGGATGGTGATGGTAAACTAGATTTGATTGTATCTAATCTCAATGCTAAATCTATATCTGTTCTGCGCAACAAAATTGCTTCTAACAGTATAGATACTACCTCTTTTGCTGCAAAAATTGATTTTCCAGTTGGAACAGGTCCAAATGCCTTAGCCATTGGTGATTTAAACGGAGATGGTAAACCTGATATTGCGGTAGCCAATCAAGGAAGTAATACTGTTTCAATTCTTCGAAACATCGCTAATGCAGGTGCTTTTACAACCGCTTCATTAGCCGCTAAGTTTGATCTGTCTTCTAGCGGTGCTTCGCCTTATTTTGTTTCGATAGGCAATGTGGACAGCGACAGTCTTCCAGATATTGTGGTCACCAACCTGATTAGTAACAATGTTTCTGTCATCAAAAATAACTATACTTCGGGTACTCTTTCTGCTTCTTCATTTGTTCCAGCTGTGAGTTTCGCGACTAATACTTATCCCTTTTCGGCAGCTATTGCAGATGTTGATGGAGATGGAAAAGCAGATTTGCTGGTGCCAGACTATGGCAAAAGCTCCGTTTCTGTTTTTCATAATGCCGGTTCTACAGCCCTCCCCGTTTCTTTTCTTTCCTTCTCGGGTAGGTATGAGACTTCAGGAAATGCCTTGCTGAATTGGAAAACAGCCGCCGAAACAAATACTGCTTATTACATTATTCAGCGCAGCAATGGCAACATGTCTTTTGCTGAAGTAGGAAAAGTGCAAGTAAATGGGGGAAACACCTATTCTTTCAGTGATGTTTTACCGTTGGCAAATACTGCCAGCAAGTATTATTATCGATTAAAATCAGTTGATAAAAACGGAAACATTACCTACAGTAACACTGTTTCTATTGTTTGTGGCAACAAAGTCTCGTTCACCCTATCTCCCAATCCTGCTCATAATTTCATTAATGTAAAGACTGAGGAGGCCATTGCAAATGGAATGATTTTAATAACAGACTTAACTGGTAAAGCAGTTTATACCAATAAGATACAGAACGCACAGTTGCAGCAAATCCCTTTAAACGGTTATTCCAAAGGAGTATATAACGTTACCCTATTCACACCTTCAGGCAAACAAACTAAGCAGATAGTAGTAGAATAAGCAGTATTGAACTAAATTAATAAAAGGACAATGAATTGAAATTTGAATATTCAATTTATTATCCTTTTTTATTAAATCAATTATTCCTGCTTCAATCCTGCTGGAAGGATTTTTTTTAAGCCTTGCAATAGGCTTTTGTTTGCATAAGGTTCTCCTGCATTGTTTTCTTTTACCCTTCCAACTCCATTATCTGCTCAAACAATTGCTCATATTGAGCCTCTGCTAGTTTTATCTTTTCGTTTACTGTTTTGTAATTCTTTTCTGTTTCTGCAAACTTAACAGCATTCTTATAACTGTCGGGTGAAGCTAGTTCCAACTCAATGGTCTGTTTATCCTTCTTCAATTCTTCTAGCTCCTGCTCTACCTTATGAAACTTGTTTTGCAGTTTCTTCAATTCGGTGTTGTCTAATCTAGGTTTCGTATTAGTTTGAGTTTCCTGCGGTTTGTTCTTAGGTGCATCTACCTTTTTTGGTTCTTCTTTGTTGGCAGCGGCTTTGCGGCTTTCTTCTTTTGCCTGCTTTGCCATACGTTCTTTCCACTCTACATATTCAGTGTAAGTACCTTTAAACTCTTTTATCTCATGGTCTACAATCTCCCATATTTTGTTGGCAGTCTTAGAAACAAAGAACCTATCGTGACTCACCAATATCAAACTGCCCTCATACTTGTTCAAGGCATCTGCCAATAGCTCCACACTATGCATATCCAAGTGGTTGGTAGGTTCATCCAGCATCAGGAAGTTGCTCTTGCTTACAATTACTTTTGCCAAAGCCACACGTGCTTTTTCACCTCCACTCAATACCTTAATCTTCTTATCGGAATCATCACCACTAAACAAAAAGCAACCAAGCAGGCTTCTCAGTTCCACTTCTGTCTTGCCACTTCGGCTTTCTACCATCTCTTCAAGAATCGTATTATTCAGGTTCAAAGCTTCCAACTGATGCTGCGCATAGAAACTGCTTTCTACATTATGTCCCCAAACCCTTTCTCCTCCAAAGTTCTCTTCTGTACCTGCAATTATACGCAACAATGTACTCTTTCCCTTTCCGTTAGCACCAATCAAAGCAATCTTATCACCACGGTCTATCTCTGCAAATCCTTTATCAATAATCAGGTTCTCGCCATATTGTTTGTGAATGTCTTTTAGGGTAACCAATATACGACCGGGTTGATTATTCACCTGAAAGTTGATGCGTATGTTTGGTCTTTCAATCTCTACATTTTCAATACGATCTATCTTGTCCAACCGTTTCATGATGCTCTGTGCAGCCGCAGCCTTACTAGCTTTTGCACGGAAACGCTCCACAAAACGTTCTTGCTGACGAATATATTCCTGCTGATTTTCGAAAGCCCTTTGTTGCATTTCTACACGCAGTTCTTTCTCTGTTTCATAATATTCATAGTTGCCCGAATAAATGTGTAACTCCTGTTGATAGATTTCAACAATCTTGTTTACCATCCTATTCAGAAAATATTTATCGTGGCTCACAATTACCACACTTCCCTGATAGTGCATCAGGTACTTCTCCAACCATTCTATAGAGGGCAAATCCAAGTGGTTGGTAGGTTCATCCAGCAACAATACATCCGGGCTTTGTAGTATCATTTTTGCCAACAATACCCGCATACGCCAACCGCCACTAAACTGTTTGTAGGGTTTGCCCATTTGTTCGGTCGTAAAACCAAGACCATGCAGTACTTCTTCTGTTTTA
>CANGFK010000171.1 GCA_947452925.1 Chitinophagaceae bacterium
GCCTTCTTTATAGCAGCCGCTTACATCTATTTTAGTATTGTTATCTCGCATGAAATTTACCAATCCATCTACATCATTATCGGCAGTTTCAGACAAGGCCTTCGGATAACCCTTTGCATTCACCCCATAAACACGAAGTTCATCCAAATGAAAATATTTGCTATTGTTAGAGGTCAATCTAATCTTTTGAGCTGTAATTGGGATTTCAAGCTGAACGGTATAATCGGGTTTATTACCAAATTGAAACCCTTGACTATATGAATGATGACTTTTCTTGTCACCTACCATGAAGAAGTCACTCCAATTATGGATGTTCGTTGCCACTTCATTGGGATAATGACCTTCGTTGATATCTATTTCAAACTTTTTGCCATCGGTAGGTTCACCGCCTTGAGTCATTAACCAAAAAGAATTATTGGTAGCATTTGCCGCAGCATATTTATATCGACATTCAAAATAACCATACTGAAACTTTTTCTTTGTCCAAATACTTGCTGAAGTCCAATCTTGTCTACCACGCTTTTCCTTTTTATTCATCAACTTCAAAGTGCCGTCATTAACCATTGCATTCTCACGCCACCGGCTACAAAGAATATGAGTATTAGGCGCATTTTGTGCATCCCATTCCTTATCTAATTCACCATTTGAATAGTTGAAATCGTCTTGCCACACTAACTTCCATTTATCATTTCCTCCAGGTAGTAAAGATGCTGGCATCGACTTTTGAGCAATCCCTAAGGCACTGACAAAGGCTGACAGGGTAACCATACAAACTCTTTTCATAGTAACGTTATTAATCTGCACGATACAATATCCACTCGCCTAAACTCGGGGGGAATTTCTCATTCTTCAACAGCAATCTGAACTTCTGTGATTTAATTTGTTTAAATGTTTCCGTAGAACCTGTTCCTTCGGAGGTAGAACTAATCACTTCCTTCCAATCCTTACCGTCAAAATATTGTAGTGTATGTTGTTGTTTGACACCCGACCAAGGATGCCAAGGTTCTACCAATGCCAAGGCATTAATGTTATAGGCTGCCCCTAAATCAATTTCAAGTGTCGCATTCTTCTCTCCTTTTGCTGCCGCCCATTTTGTTTTTGGGTCGCCATCTGTTAGGTAAGTTGCATTACTTGCTGAGTCTTTAGATGATACTGTGACCAATTTATTAGCTGCAGGAGGTGGAGAAACAATAGGTTCTCCCACAAATTCAATGGCTACAACTGAGGCTACCTTATCAGGTGCATAAGCAGGCAACATGATTGTACTTTTACCCTTTGACTGTGTCACCAATAAATTTTTCTTCCTGTCGGCTAATAGATATGCCTTTGTGATTTTATTTCCTAACGGAACATCTAACTGACCATCCTTTGGCCAATCAAATACATGTAGATATAGGGTTTGCCCCTTTCTTGTTGCTCTTCCCCATGATAAAAAAGGAAATGGACTGCCTTTAGTTCCATATACAGCATCTCCATTCAACTTCAACCACTCTCCCATTTCCTTCAAGTTCTGCTGACAAACTTGCGGAATGATTCCTTCTGAGGTTGGACCTACATTTAATAAGAAGTTACCCCCTTTGCTTACAATATCTACGAGTTTCATTAATAACTCTTTGGTACTTTTCCAATTCTCATCATAAGCATTATAACCCCAATGTCCATTCATTGTCATACAAACTTCCCAGTTTTTGCCAGGAAAACCTGTTGCAGGAATAAATTGTTCGGGTGTTTCTAAGTCGCCACCTACACCACCACCTAACCTATTATTTGTAATAAGATTGGGATATGGTTTTAATTCATTGGCAATTTCCTGTGCCATTTCTTTAGTAATACCAACCGGAGTATCCCACCACAACACCGCAACATCGCCGTAATTTGTCAATATCTCTCTCACTTGAGGAACGACAATATCATCTACATATTTTTTCATATCTCCCACATGAGAAGAATCCCAATTACTTCCATAAACACCCCCTCCCTTATGATGCCAATCCTGTGCTTGAGAATAATAGAAACCGAGTTTCATATAATACTTTCTACAGGCCTCGGCCAATTCTTTTAAAACATCACGCTTAAAGGGTGTTGCATCTACTATATTAAAGTCGGACGCAGTAGATTTAAACATGGCAAATCCATCATGATGTTTTGAAGTAATTACCATGTATTTCTGTCCTGCTGCCTTTGCAACTTTCACCCATTCTTCTGCATTAAATTGTGTGGGATTAAACTTCTTTGTCAACTGTGCATATTCATTTACAGGGATTTTAGCAGAGTTCATAATCCACTCACCATAATTAGTTTTCTCTCCCCATTTTCCCGCAGGAACAGAATAAACACCCCAATGAATAAACATCCCAAACTTTGCATCCTTCCACCATTCCATTTTAGGGTCATCCTTTTTTGTCTTAATACCCACTTCTACATTTTGGGCTTGTACGTTTATCACACAACATACAAGTAGAATTGCCCATACACTTTTTCTCATTTTTATCTATTTTGTTTATTATTTAAATCACTAAAACCCTCGTGTTCCTTGTCTTTACTTTGTTTACTTAGTGGTAAAACCCTTTTTACTCAGTAGTAAACTTTAGCGGTATTGCCACGTTTACAGAGTACTTCCTTTTCTCAAAACCTAATGCACCAAACAACAACTTCGGTACCCCTTTTTCGGTATATAAACAAGGACGTTCCAACTTATCATCCGAAAGTGTTCCATCCTGAAACTTTAATTTCATTGGAATAACCTTTGGATATTTTGAGGACACCCAATGAATTCCATCCTTAGAATTTAATAAAGCTAAAGCAGATTGCTTTTGCGTAAAATAGCCTATCACATCTCGAACAATCGCATAATTTGTTCCTTTATAATTCCATAAATAAGGGTCTTCTGCCAACATCCACGCACTGTCACTACCCTTCGCCTTTCCTTCGAAAATTGGTTGAGAATACTTTTCAAAAGGGCCTAATAATGACTTAGAAAATGCCACACCAAAATTCACCTTCCCACCTTTCAATGTTTTCCCCTTAGACACTTCTTTATAGACTAATATGGCACGACCATTTTGGTCAACTGTAATCGCAGGGTTCGAAACCATCAACGCATCTATCGCAGTACTATCCTTACTTACATCTAAAATTGGTTTATCAAATCGTTTCCATTCGCCTTCGGGGTCATCGGCTACAGCCACACCAATTCGTTGATTATTGCGATATTCCCACCAATTAGCCTCTTTCATCGAGGCAGGCATTGCCACTTGAGACTTCCCTGTAGTACCCATATAAAACAGGTAGAACTTTCCTTTATATACTATCGCCGCGGGATTGTGCGTACAAACACCATCCCAATATTTACTTCCTCTTGCTGCCAAAACAACCTTTACATGATGATAAGGACCTTCGGGCTTATCAGCTTTTGCTAATGCAATTTCAGAGTTAGGTATCCATGCAAAATGCCCTCCCGTGCGTGGCCACCGACTATACAACATATAAAACTTCCCATTATTACCTTTTATTACCGAGCCGCACCAAATATTATATACGCTGTCGGAAAACATATTTTGCTTTGGTATGGGCTGAACCATCGAATAAATATCTACACTATCCATCGACAATAGATTGCCATGCTTATCCACTTTTTGAGCTTGAGTGCTTAGAATAGATATTCCCAACAAAACAATACAAACAATTTTCTTCATTATCATCATTTTTATTATTCGTCCTACTTTGTTTTAAAGGTTATTGTTTCCTCTTTATTTAATTCTTCTCCGCCTCTATTTTTTATCTCTTTCTTAATCACAATCTTATAGGAAGTGGATGGTTTCAAGGGCTTATTAAATACCAACTGCACCCTTTCAGAAGAAATGATTTGGACAGAAAAATCTACTACCCTGTTGTTCTTCCCTTCAATTATTTCAAAACAATTATTCTTGATAGTTTCCATATTGAAAGGCTTATTAAATTTCACAATTGGTTTACTATCAATTGCTACTCCTGAGGATTTATCAATAGGAACACATGCAGCTTTATCAACCTCTAATTTCCAATTGGTCTTCTTATAAATCCGTACCCAATCCGCAGACATATAAGTACCATCAATCCTATCACGATCAAGCGGTCCATCAAAATATGTAACGATTGTACTTAGCCAAAAACCATAAGGCACTTGCGTTGTGTTCTTTGGCCCATTATATAAACGTGGATAATCCTTCACTTCATAAGATACCTTCCCATCAATACCATAAAATAAATCTTTAGGGTCAAGATAGGCAGAGATAGTATGAAAGTCATGAGCGAAATTGGTCTTAATCTTGAAGTTATTAAAATTCTCAGGTTTCTTCATGAAGTAATTATTATTGGATACTCCATTCGGATAAGTGCCTTCGTTATAATTAAAATCCCCAACCCCATTAATAGCAGATGTCCAAAAAGAAGTATGCGAACCGTATGCCTTATCTGGATATTTGTAACGTGCCTCGAAGAATCCATTTTGTTGTGTAAAATTGGTTACAATCTCCCCACTACTATATGGAACCACGTGATTATCAAAATAGTTATATCCCTTATACACGCCATCTTCCACCAAACTATTCTCTGCCCACTTTGCACTCAATCCCTTAAACCGTACCTGATTACTCACTCTCCATTTAGTGTAATCAATATTTATTCCATTAAATTCATCATCAAATGTCATTTCCCAATCAGCATTTGCAGGTGGACCAGAATGCAGAACTTGTTCATAAAACTCCTTTAATAAAGAGGAAACTTCGGCACGGGAAAGACTATTTCCAATAGTTTCTGCCTTCAAATCAGTGCTTTTTACGATACCTAATAACACCATTTTATTGGCTGCCTCCTTACAATAATCAGGCACTTGTAATGTTGGATTCAATTGGGAAAACATATTGATTACATTCAAGTATTTACCCGTGTATTCCATTGCATTATTTAGTATTTGTAAGGCAATTGCATTTGTTATCGGCTTATTTAGATTTGTATTTTCAGCAGGCAAACCAAATAGCAAACTATATTTTGGAACAAAAAAGCTATCGCTCTGAAGAATTGCCGTGACTGAACTTATAAACTCTTCCACTGAAATTATTTCTTTTGGCGCAAAATGATGTTTGTCTTTTGGTGCAACAAATCCCTTTTGTACCATATAACTAATGGCATGTTGTTGCTGCATATCTTTAGCATCCTCGTAAACCAATTCCTTAAAATAAGGATGCCCCGTAATGATTCGTTGCTGCAAGATTGCCCCTCCCGCTACCTTTTTCTCAAACACCATATCAGACGCCCTATCAAGATTTCCTTCCATAATCAGGTATTCGTCCTTTTGATTTCCTGCAAAATAGAAATCGCCTAGTTTAGTGAGTCCACCCTTAAAAACATCTGTTTTAGCTACATTCACTTTATCTGTTTTACCATCATGTAAGATAGAAAAACTACCATCGCCTTTTACTGTCCAATAGGCATAGTAATACACGGAATATTTACCCGAATCTGTAATTAAAGGATTCCAGTAGTACGGCACTTTGGTGTTCTTAATGTAGTAAGGTCTCCCATAGCAAGTCATACCATTTTTTGAGCTTGTCGGCACTTCATCATCTTTGTAAATGGGAGAGAATCCTGGCATAACTGTCGTATTTTCTTCCTTTTCTTCTATCGAAACAATAGCTTTTGAAGGATTTGCAGTTCCTGAAAAAGACTGATTAGAAACCACTATCCTGTTTACTATAGTGCCATCAAACAAGGTAGATTCGAAGAAAATACAATCTGCAATAGAGGGTTCAGTATTTGTTTTTATCAATCGAACATATTCTTTTCCATCGCCTTTAAAATCAAATTCACCCAACTTATACCATCCTTGTTCTACAATAGGGTTATAAATATTGGCATTCGCAAATTGCATGTACTTCAATGCCACTTCTTCTACTTTTCCATCATGCACAATCTCGTATTTATCATTCGCTTTCACATTCGGATTAAACACATAAACGCCCATCTTACCTTTTAAATACATACCAGGATTCCATACACAACTCGCTCCAATTGAAGTCGCTTTTTTTGCAATTGAATTGACTAAATACCCCTTTTGTTCACTCGATTCCCACTGTTTAGATGAGGAAAATCCAAGTGGAATCGATAGCTTATTTTCTGTTGCGGATAATGTTCGCGGTTTTGTATCAAAATAGAAGTCAAAGCGTAAAGTGGGTGCAATAGTGCGTTCTGATTCTACTGAATTAATACGCTGAACCCGCACAAACTCACTTATATCGCCATTAAAAGAGAATTTCCCAAGGCTATACCAACCTGTTTTTGGCGTTGAGAAGGATATATTTTTGAGGGTATCCAACTTATTTGAATGAGAAATTATCAATACGGCTTTCGCATCTAAGGTCTTTAATAAACGTTCATCTGCCCAATTCTTATACACCATAATCTCTACTTCCCCTTGCATTCCAGCCATATCACTGATGGCATAATCGGCATATTCGCCTACTTTATTAGTAGAGGGATACTTTAATTTACTGGGAAATTCGAAACGCTGAGACCAACTATTTTTAGTAGAAAAAGTACATCCGCCATCATTTGCCACCACTACTTTTCGAGTAATTAATCGCGACTGTGCTGTAGAAACTTTACTGCATAAAACAATAAATAGAATTAAAAAGAGAAAACGGCAAACACTTCTAGTAACAGGCAATCTGTAAAACATCAACATACATTATAAAATGATAAAATAATTTGAGCTATCACTATTTATTTTACTAGCGAAGCTATTAAACTGACTACCGTACAACTTCTTAGATTAACATTTTTTGGCTAAAATGATGAAAATATGATGAAATCGTTCCCATAAGATGACAGCTAAACCGACACAACATCAGGGTCATATTAAACCTCTTCGAAAATCCATTTCCCCTCTTTTTCTGTAAACTCAGTGCCTCAGTGGCAAAGAAATTCTACATAATTGTATAAAATGATTGCCACAGAAGGCACAGAAAAAACAAAGAAATCAAATAAAAGACACTCTTTTTTACAACAAAGCAATTGTCGAGGAGGTCTATTATTTCTGATGGTAGTTGTTTTTGAGTGTTTTGTTTGCCGACGGTCGTCAGCAGGGTTGCATGCCTAACGATTTGGTTGTCGACGGTCGTCGGCAAGGTTGCATGCCTAGCGATTGGGTTGCCGACGATCATCGACAAGGTTGTAGCCCTAGCGATAAGGCTGCCGACGATAAGCGGCAAGGTTGCATGCCTAAC
>CANGFK010000172.1 GCA_947452925.1 Chitinophagaceae bacterium
CCTATCACCAACATTACTTTCTTATTGGGATGTTTGGCAATTGCTGGTGTGCCTCCTTTCTCTGGTTTCTTTTCTAAGGATGAAATCTTGGCTGCTGCTTACGAGAAGAACCCAATTCTTTATTTCTTAGGTGTTGCTGGTGCATTGATGACTACCTTCTATATGTTCCGTTTATATGCCATGACTTTCTTAGGAAAGTTCAGAGGAACACACGAACAAGAACATCATTTGCACGAAAGCCCTTCTGCTATGACGATTCCTTTAATCGTGTTAGCGATACTAGCTGTTGTAGGTGGCTTCATTGGTATACCTGAAGTATTTGCAAAAGATAGTCATTGGTTAGAGCGTTTCTTGGAACCTGTTTTTGCTGGTTCAAAAGCATTGACAGAACAAAAGGTTGCTAATCACTCAACCGAATTAATGATGATGGGTGTGGTTACAGGATTGATACTGGTAACAATTGCCATCACTTGGAACAAGTTCAGCAAATACGAAGAAACTACTGCCGAAGAAACTGGCTTGGGTAAAGTACTGGAAAACAAATGGTATATCGACGAATTATACAATGCCATAGTGGTGAACCCATTGAATGCATTGGCCGGATTCCTTAAGAATGTAATTGAGAAAAGCGGTATCGATGGGGTGGTTAATGGCGTTGGCACATTTATCAACTATTCTTCCCGTCAGTTGAGGTTGATACAGAATGGTCAGGTTGGTGCATACATATTAATGATGGTATTGTCTATGTTAGGTGTATTGTTACTTTGGATTAATGATGGCACTATCGTTCGTTTTTTACACAAAATATTTTAATAACTGTAGTTTAAGTTTATTCTAAATAAGATGATCCCTTTATTACTCATATTAATTCCGGTTGTAAGTGCCATACTTACCTTCTTTTTAAAGAATGGTAATGCAGCTAAAAACTGGGCTTTAATCGCTTCTACCGCTACTTTAATTGTTGGTCTTTATGCACTCTGCCCTGCTTGCAAATTAGAGTTCGATGCGGCTTGGCTTCCTCTTTTGGGCAGCCGTTTCTCCTTATCTCTTGATGGATTGAGTAAGATGCTGATTTTACTAACTGCCATTTCTTTCCCTGTTGTTTTTGCTTCTACTTATAACAATGACTACAAAC
Source organism: Chitinophagaceae bacterium (assembly GCA_947452925.1). Lineage (GTDB taxonomy): Bacteria > Bacteroidota > Bacteroidia > Chitinophagales > Chitinophagaceae > Parasediminibacterium. Next base: position 1,136 of record CANGFK010000172.1, read on the forward strand.
AATCGAACGCTTTTTATGGCTTGATGCTATTAACACAAGCTGGTTTGATGGGCGTTTTCTTAGCGAGCGATTGTTTATTGTTCTACTTCTTCTGGGAGTTGGCACTCATTCCTGTTTACTTCCTTTGTTCTATCTGGGGTGGTGAAAAACGCATTGCAGTTACCTTTAAGTTCTTCGTTTATACGTTTGTTGGTTCATTATTAATGTTGATTGGCATTCTTTATCTATACTTCCTAACGCCAGATCATTCATTCGCCATCAAATCATTCTACGCATTAAAACTATCTGCTTCACAACAGAATGTAGCTTTTTGGTTGTTCTTCATTGCTTTTGCTATCAAGATGCCAATATTCCCATTACATACCTGGCAGCCAGATGCTTACGAGCAATCTCCTACTGCCGTTACCATGATATTGAGTGGCGTAATGGTAAAGATGGGTATCTATGCGGTCATCCGTTGGTTGATTCCTATTTTCCCCTTGGCAACTGTAAAGTATGCCGACATCATCATCATCGCTAGTGTGATTGGAATGATTTACGCTTCTCTGATTGCTATCAGACAAGATGATGTAAAACGTTTAGTGGCTTATTCTTCCATAGCCCACATCGGTTTGATGAGTGCCGTTTTGTTCTCTCTAAAAACAATTGGTTGGAATGGGGTAATGATTCAGATGTTCAACCATGGTATCAACGTTATTGGCTTGTGGATAGTAGCAGATGCGATTGAGCAGAAACTAGGTACACGCAAGTTTAGTGAGTTGGGCGGCTTGGCACAGAAAGCACCGGTGTTAGCCATCTTATTGGTAGTGTTGGCATTTGCAAATGTGGCACTTCCATTAACCAATGCTTTTGTGGGTGAGTTCCTGATGTTCAATGGCTTATTCCAATATAACTTCTGGATTGCAGGTGTGGCTGGTATCAGCATCATCTTGGGTGCAGTTTATACGTTGAATATGGTTCAAAAGATATTCTACGGACAGCTAGCACCTGCTACCCAAAACGCTTTGGAGATAAAAGGTAATGTACAGTTTGTATTAATTATATTGGTATTGGTGATTATTGGTTTTGGTGTGTATCCTCAACCGATGATTGATTTAACGAAGCATATTCATCCTTAATCGATTGGTAAAGGATATTAATAACCAAAGGAAATTGGTTTGTTTTGAATTTTGGTTTCATTTCTAATCAAGGAAATCAATCATAATAATCATTCAAATCATTTAATCAGTGGTATAACTTTATATATGAACGCAATTATTCTTTCAGCTTTGTGTGGTGTGGTGATGATGTTTAGTGGCATCTTACTCAAAAACAAATCGGCTATCAAATACGTAGCTATTGCTGCGTTGTTGGTTTTAATTATTGGTAATCTATTCCAGTTCTACGGTGTTTATACTGTTGATATTGATAGCAAGGGATTATTATCATTCGACAGAACTGGGCTTTTCTTCAACACCATCATCTTTGTTGCAACCCTCGCTTATTTCATTTTGAGTGGTAGTGATATTGAACGTGTTGGCCCTGATGTGGCAGAATACTTTGCCCTCATCTTCTTTGTGTTGTGTGGCGTTACCATCCTCACTTCTTTTAATGGCTTATTAATGTTCTTCATTGGTATAGAAATTTTATCAATTCCCTTGTATATCCTTACAGGTTCCGATAAAAAGAATCTAAAAAGCAATGAAGCTTCTTTGAAGTACTTCCTGATGGGCTCTTTTTCTACAGGTATTCTATTAATGGGTATTACACTCATTTATGGTGCTACCGGCAGTTTTGGTTTGCAATCAACCACTGTTAAGTCTGCGGTTACTGGCTTTAGTAGCGCAGGTATTCTTGCCCCTGTTGGTTTGGTGTTGTTATTCATCTCAATGTGTTTTAAGGTTTCTGCTGCGCCGTTTCATTTCTGGGCTCCCGATGTGTATGATGGTGCACCGAGCGTGTTCACTTCCTTTATGGCAACCATCGTAAAGGCTGCAGGGTTCTTTGCTTTCATCAAATTATTTGCTGCAAAGTCTGCCGACTTCGGTCCGGGGCCAGCTTGGACGCTTATCCTATATGTGATTATTGTTATTACACTCTTGATAGGTAACATCACTGCTGTTTTCCAACAAAGCGTAAAGCGTATGCTGGCATACAGTAGCATTGCACAAGCGGGCTTTATGTTGTTTGCTTTGTACAGTTCTAATGAATTTACCAAGGATGGTATTTTGTTGTACACAGCCGCTTATAGCTTTGCAACCATCGGTATCTTCTCTATCCTTACCAAGATGGAAGACTACAGCTTGGATGGCTTCAATGGTTTATCTAAGTCACAACCTGTGTTGGCATTTACCAATACAGTATTTTTCTTGTCGTTATCAGGTATTCCGCTTACGGCAGGCTTCTTTGCTAAGTATTATATGTTGGCATCTGCCATCAAGGGTGGCGGTTCATTAAGCCTGGTAATTATAGCTGTTCTCTTTGCAGCGGTGAGTGTTTACTACTATTTCAAAGTGATTCAAGCCATGTACTTCAAGGAAGGAGTTGCGGCTACCAATACACCCATCACTGGTAACTTCAAAGTAGCGTTGATTGTGTTGGCGGCTGTCATTATTATCTTAGGTATCTATCCTACCGCTTTGTTAGGGTTCTATTACTTCTAACTTTCCTCTTACCACATAGACACAATAGGCACATAGAATTAAAAATAGAAAAAGGAATTTTATCTTACTAATAGATAAAAAAAAGCCGCTGAAAGATTCTTCTCTCAGCGGCTTTTTGCTGTAATATACTTTACCTTTTTACCCGCATTTTTAAAGTTCAGTCGGACATCTGTTGGTGTACCGCATATACAGCATCGGTGGGGTGGGCTCTGTTCGAAATACCAACAAGTGAAAAAAGAAGCCCCTCTGAAGAATCAGAGGGGAGTATTACCTTCATCGAACCATTCCTCCAAGTTTTAAATGTCTTTGTCTTTATTTTACTAACCACTCACCACTACTACAATACTTTTATCGTGATGTTTGCTTTAATCTTATCATCGGTGTTCAGTACATTCAAGAATTTGTGGGTCGTATTATCACCCATCGCTGTAAGGTCGTAAATATCTACACTGTCCGGTGGAATCGTCACAAATAATAAGCCTACCAAGCCATATCTTGTGAGTGACAAGAATATTTTAAGGGTAGTATTTGTTTTATTGGTTATCTGAAACTGTTGTGTAGCAGGGGTTGCAAATGTTCTTTTGATGGCATTCTTGCTAGTAAGCTTCTTCACCTTCAGGTCGAAAACCATCTGTAACTTTCTAGACAAATAGGCTTCATCAAAATATTTAGCTGCCAAGGCGGGATTGGCTTTGTAGGCATTAATCAGTAAGCCATAGTTGCCTTCTATCTCATCGCATAGGGCTATGCGGGCTGTTTCTACAGCAGTACTGTCTGTGACAGTCGATTCTTTAGATGTCCCCTTGGTGCTGTAAGCCAACAGCATAGCGGTGTAGAATGTTTGTATCACTATTTTCACTGCGGCAAGGCTTGCATCTGTGCCAATGGTGGTAAGCAATGTTTTTACTGCATTTACCCTGTTCTGCTGCTTGCCCCTGTTGAGGGTTGCTTTTCCTTTTGGAAACAGTTCTACCCATCGGATGCTTCCTTCGTCATACACCAGCTCAATGGCTGTTTGCCATTTCTTTACATCTACAGGCATTCCCTCCAATATTTGCTTGAACGACAAAACATTACCCACTTGTATGCCCGATTGGCTGGCATGTGCTACCCTTGCAGCCTCAAAAAGGTCGTACTTGGGTTTTACATTGTTGTAACAGGTGAGTGCAATTGCCGATGTGGTGCTGTCTGCAAACAGGCTGTTGCAATGATTTAAACCAAATTCTGATGCTGCGGTGAAGTTGTTTCTAGTACAAACTTCGAAACGGTTGACGAATAATCCTAGTGTTTTGTCTGCCATGATACATGTTTTGAAAAATGAATAAATACTTTTTCTACTCCAACTGTAACTAGGGAAATGAGGGGGGCAGGTTTAGTTGTCGACCTTACTTAGATAATTAGAGTGCAAATATAGACTATTAAAAGTTCGTAATAGGGTTATTAGAGCAATAATGAAAAATAAATATTTTTTATCAAAATTTACATGACTAATACTAGTAACAAGTAGCGTTACAGCCGAAAATGGATGTATTTAGGTGTCTGTAGAATGTTGGACACGTATATTCAAGTGTATTCATGTACCTGTAGAATTGCGGACACGTATATTCAAGTGTATTCATGTACCTGTAGAATTGCGGACACGTATATTCATGTGAATTCATGTACCTGCAGAATTGCAGGCTCGTATATTCAAGTGTATTCATGTGCCTGCAGAATTGCAGACACGTATATTCAAGTGAATTCATGTGCCTGCAGAATTACAATGCCTTGTTTCCTTACGAATTCATGAGGTACCGGAATCGGGGACACCTAAATTCGTGCATTTTAGGCAAGTCCCAAAAATACCACCCTGCAATTTTTCCCGTATTTCTACGGGTTTTTTGTAATACTGTATTATTTATTGAGGAATACGAAAATCTCCAAAACAGAGGCATGTAATGAAGCTTTTAATAAGTACCAATAAGCTTACCCAATATTGCTGATGTACTTACACCAGTAGATCAGTGTGGGTTATTAGTTTGGTTAAAGGCACTTGGGTTGAAAATCCAACAATAAACCGTGTAGGCAACTAGCACAAAAGCACCAATGAAGAATAACACTGCCATCGTATAGTATAGTATACTTAGTATTTTCTTTATGACTTTTATGTTCTTCGACTTTTTCTTTCTCTCCTTTTCTTTACTCCGACGCTCCATTACTAGTTTTACTAAATAGTTTTATAATTAAAAAATGTTAACTGGCAAGCAATACATTATTCAATTTACAATTGATTCTAACTATTCAATATTGAAAAAGCGATAGTATACTCAAAGTACTTCCCACTTTTTTACTTATTCAAGTACTCCCTCTTCCACTTTCTTTAAGGTAGTGGGGGTTTCGCCATTATACTTTCTGTAACATTTTGTAAAATAGGCTAGAGATGCAAAACCCATTGTATAAGCAACTTCTTTTATGGCTAGTTCTCTGTTGGCTAATAACAACATTTTAGCTTTTGCCATTTTCATCTTCATAATATAAGGAATAGGTGGTACCCCGTATCGCACTTTAGACAGTCGTTGTAGCTTACTCTGACTGATACCTAGTTCTTCTGCCAACAATTCCATAGACAATTTTCTTTCATTGTTTATGATCTCTTCCATCATTCTATGAAGCCTTTCGCTTAGTGCATAATTTTTAGAATCTTCATGATGGAAATTGGGTACAGCAGTATCCAATAGTATCTTTTTAGTGGCATTTTCGCTTATATCTAGCAGGTTTTTGATCTTTAGTTTTAGTTGATTCATATTGTAGGGCTTTATCAGGTAGTCATTTGCACCATACTTCAACCCATCCAAAATCATCTCCTCTTCAGCCATCGATGACATCATAATAACAGGGATATGACACAAGTCCATGTTGTGCTTTATCATTCTCAAAAAGCTGAATCCATCTATTTCTCCTGGCAGTATGATGTCTAATAGTATGATATCTGGTTGATAGGTTTTACATTCCTTTAGACCATTATCCAATCTGAACAATGCCAAGGTATCGTAATCTTGTTGTAACATTCTAGATAAAAGGTCTGATAAATCCCTAGAGTCTTCAATAATCAGTACTTTCTTTACATTACCCATAGTATTGTGGTATTTTTACTACAAAGATGCAGATTTTGATAAATTATTTAAACTTTCAACATTTTTACCAATTCCTTTGTCAATCTCTTCTAGCAAAGCTGTTACACTTTGCATAATCATCTTGTTTTTCCCGTCCATGCTTTCCAGGTCAAGCAAACTTGTAGATACTTTCAAAATAGTCAGTGAGGGTTGTATTACTTCCTTATAATTTTTTTCAATAGAGTCGATTATATTATTCTTACTTTCAATTTCTTGCAAATAATCCTCCCGCACTTTAGCTAACAGTAAATCAATTTGTTGCTTCTTGGCAAGCTTTGCTTTGATTCCTTTCAATAGGTCATTGATAGAAAAAGGCTTTA
>CANGFK010000173.1 GCA_947452925.1 Chitinophagaceae bacterium
ATTTTACTGACATTATCGTGCTTCCAAAGAAGCTGGTAGAATTATATCATGATGAGATTTGCAATGAAAAAGGAAAGATTTCATTTGAACGTCCCAAGACCATTGAGATACACCGGATGATGCTGGATGAGTTGTTTGAAAAGTTCCCAGACCTCGATGGACTCGTTATCAGAACTGGTGAAACATACTTGAATAATGTACCTTACCATACAGGCAATAACCCCATCACCAATGGCGTGGAAAGCCATGTAAAACTGATTAACCTATTACGAGATGAAGTGTGTGTGAAAAGGAATAAGACCATCTTTTACCGAACCTGGTCATTCGGAGGCATGCACGATTCAGCTGCTTATTATCTGGCTGTAACCAATCAGATAGAACCGCATCCAAACCTTATTTTCTCCATTAAGCATACTAAGGGAGACTATCATCGGACTTACGATTTTAATCCTACCCTCACCATTGGAAAACACAAACAGATTGTGGAAGTTGAGTGTCAGCGGGAATATGAAGGCAAGGGCGCTTTTCCTAATTATGTGATGGATGGCGTTATAAATGGATTTGAAGAATACACTACCAACAAACCACAACAGGGTTACAAGAGCCTGAATGAAATAAAAGACAATAAAAACTTTGGGGGCGTCTGGAGTTGGAGCAGAGGCGGCGGTTGGGTTGGCCCCTACATCAGCAATGAGTTCTGGTGTAAACTGAATGCTTATGTAATTAGTCAGTGGGGGAAGGATACCAAACAATCGGAAGAAACTGTTTTCAATCATTTTATGGATGATAACGGGATTACTAGTCAGCAAAGTAGAACAGCATTCAGGGAGTTGTGTTTAAAATCTGCAAAAGCGGTAATCAGAGGTCATGAGAGTGCTAAATACTTCTTTGATAAAGATTGGGTTTGGTGGTCTAGAGACGAGTTCCTTGGTGGGATAGATACCTTCAATGTTCCGCAAAAGCTTTACCCCTCTGAAGGTTTTTTAAGTCAGGGCTTTCATTGGTATTATGACCATCATTTGTTGGATAGTGTTATCAAAGAAAAGCAAGAGGCAGTAGCCTTGTGGAAACAGATTATTGAGCTAAGTAGTAAGGTAGTGATGACCAATAAGAAAGACCAAGACTACATAAAAGTGTCTAGCAAATATGGCTTTCTGTTGCACAGCATTATTGCGGATGGATGGAAGATAATGGCATTGGGTTTTGTAGGAGATAAGACAGGGGCTTATGACAAAAAACAACTCGCCATTTATTTAAAGAAATACGATAACGACTGGAAAGCTTACAACGAGTTAAAGGCAAATAATCCTTCCTGTGCTACTTTGTACAAGCCTTATGCCTTCATCAATATTGCTCCTACTTACCATGCACAGCAAGGGATGGCAGCTTCGGTAGAAAAATATAGGAAGAAAGTGGAGGAAGTAATTAAATAACAAAGGCGGGTTCTGTCTGTGTTAAAGGCTTTCCTCAAGTAAAACAAACCATAATGGCAAATAAATTAGGTCTTCCTTATCGAAACAAAATTGATAATTGTAATAAAATGAAATTAATTAATCATTTATTCACAATTAATCTTTCATTAGAAAAGATTTAATAATATCTTGCGCCTTTAACGATTGCAACCAACATGATGGAAAATTAATTCTTTAAAATATGGTCTCTTTAAGCAAAACAGTAGTAGCAGTAATTTTAGGTGGCGGTGCAGGAAGCCGTTTATATCCACTTACCGCATCTCGTTCCAAACCAGCAGTACCTATCGCAGGAAAGTATCGATTGGTAGACATTCCAATCAGTAACTGTATGAACAGCACCATCAACAGGATGTTTGTTCTCACACAGTTCAACTCCGCTTCTCTAAACAAGCACATTAAAAACACCTATCATTTCAGTGCTTTCAGTTCTGGATTTGTAGATATTCTTGCTGCTGAACAAACACCAGACAATCCGGGTTGGTTTCAGGGAACGGCAGATGCAGTCAAACAATCTTTGAGGCACATTTCTAACTTAGAGTATGAACACATTCTAATCTTAAGTGGGGATCAGCTTTACCAAATGGATTTTGCTGAGATGATTGCTGCACACGTAGCAAAAGGAGCCGACATCTCTATTGCAACGATTCCAGTTGATGCTAAAGACGCACCTGAATTTGGCATTTTGAAGACTGATGAAGAGAATTTTATCAGTTCATTCATAGAAAAACCTAGTGTAGATATCTTGCCTGAATGGGTAAGTGATACTGGCTCAATCATGCAACACCAAGGACGCAATTACCTTGCGTCTATGGGTATTTATATCTTCAATAAGCAAGTGCTTAATACCCTATTAAAAGACAGGTATCCGAATGCAACTGACTTTGGTAAAGAAATAATACCCAACTCCATCGCTGAGTTTAAGGTATCTAGCTACCAATATGAAGGTTACTGGACTGACATCGGAAACATACATTCTTTCTTTGAAGCAAACCTTGCACTAACTCAAGACATTCCGTTGTTTAACTTATTTGACAACAACAATGTAGTGTACACAAGGGCACGTATGCTTCCTCCTGCTAAAATTAGCGGAACCACCTTGGAGAAGACATTGATTGCAGAAGGTTCCATCATCAATGCGTCTCGTTTAGAACATTGTGTGGTGGGTATCCGCTCTCGCATTGGCTATGGCACTACGGTAGTGAGTTCTTATATAATGGGTAATGACTTTTATGAGACATTGGAGGTGATGGAAGAAAGCGTTAGAAAAGGAATGCCGAAAATTGGTATCGGGGAACGTTGCTACATCAAGGATGCAATCATAGACAAAAACTGTCGCATTGGTAATGATGTACGCATCATTGGTGGCCCACACCTTGAAAATTCAGACCATCCACTGTATAGTGTAAAAGATGGCATTGTTGTGGTTAAAAAAGGAGCTATTTTACATGACGGGTTCGTTGTATAACACCTAATCACTAACTATTATTCTGAAATTTTAATAGATTTTTTAAAGACATCCTTTATTGGATGTTTTTTTATGCTACTTTAGCATCGTGTAAAAAATACACATTCAATATATTAAACGATTGTTATGGCTGCTTCATCTCCTACTACTAGCACTAAGGGTACGGTATCAAAACCAAAATTGTCTCTTGGACAAATCTTCACAATGAGTTTCGGGTTCCTAGGTATACAATTTGGCTTTGCCTTGCAAAATGGCAATACCAGCAGAATTCTGCGCTCTTTTGGTGCCGATGTGGATCAGTTACCCATGTTCTGGATTGTTGCTCCGTTAGTTGGTATGATAGTCCAACCACTTATTGGGCATTACAGTGACAGAACCTGGAACAGAATTGGACGCAGAAAACCCTACTTCCTGACAGGAGCCCTCTTGTCCTCATTAGCATTGGTATTTCTGCCCAACTCAGGTGCAACTGCTAGTATTGTTCCTGCGTTGTGGATTGGTGCAGGTATGGTGATGATAATGGATGCTTCTTTCAATGTGGCAATGGAACCATTCAGGGCATTGGTTGCAGACAACCTTCCTGACTCACAACGGACAGTTGGTTTTTCTATACAAACTTTCCTGATTGGTTTAGGTGCAGTTGTGGGTAGTGCCTTACCTGAAATGTTAGGCAAGCACGGCTTTAGTATGGAGGCAGGGAAAGATGGGGTAGCTGATAACATAAAATATGCATTTTATATTGGCGCAGCAGTATTTATGATTGCCATTCTTATTACCGTTATTTTCTCACGAGAATATGCTCCTAAAGAATATGAATTGTATCATGGCAAGGATGCAGAAGCTGAAAAGGCAGGACTCGGCGAGATAATAAAAGACTTTGCGAAAATGCCTAAGACAATGAAACAGCTTGGACTGGTTCAGTTTTTTAGTTGGTTTGCGTTGTTTAGCATGTGGGTATTTACTACTGATGCAGTTGCCACCCACGTGTATGGTCTGACTGGCGATTACAGCAAAAGCATTGCCTACAATGAAGCAGGAAACAAAGTGAGTTCTGCCTTTGGCGTTTATAATTTTATAGCCATGCTTTATGCCTTGATGCTTCCTGTTGTGGCTAAGTTTATTGGAAGAAAGGGGACACACGCTTTTTCTTTACTTGCAGGAGGAATTGGGCTGATATCTATCTATTTTATCAAAGATCCAGAGATGCTAAAATACTCTATGGTAGGTGTGGGACTTGCATGGGCAAGTATTTTGGCAATGCCCTATGTGATACTTTCCGGCTCGATACCTGCTGGCAAACTAGGTATCTATATGGGTATTTTCAATTTCTTTATTACGCTGCCACAGATTATTAATGGGCTATTTGGCGGTTGGATTGTGAAGCATTTGTATGGAAGTCAGCCCATTTATGCAGTGGTATTGGCTGGGTTCTTTATGGTTTGCGCTGCTGTGAGTTGTCTGTTTATCTATGATGCAGGAGATGTGAGGATTAAAGCGAAATAGATTGGAGATATAAATTAGCTATTTCATTTTTAATACAGCCATATCAGGGTGTTCAGGATTTACAATTAGCTCCTGACGTAATGGATGAATCAATACATCCATTTCTTCCAAAGGTATTGCACCAAGTAATGGCTCGGAATCGCCGGGTAAAACCATCGCACTACAATAACTCCTTCTGTTTTTGAATCTAAGTTCTACTCCAGAAACTACATCGCACTGAATAACCTGCCCGTTTGCCAATTGTGCTCTTTTACTTTCCACAACAGGAAACTGCATTATTTCTTGTATGTTTTCATTAATTGCCAACATATAACTACCGGTATCCACCAACAAATTGAGGTGCATTCTTTTTACTTCGTCCTTATCAATAAACCCACGACGAGCCATTTCTAGTTCCATTCCGTTTATTATTTCGATATCTGCGTAGACTAATCCCATAGAAAAAGTTTGTTCAAATATACCTTTTATTTGAGAGGGAGGAGGATATTTGCTATCAACCGACCTCGGAATGGTATCAGCCGACCCCAGATTGGCATCGACTGACCTCGGATTGGCATCGACCGACCTAGGATTGGCATCGACTAACCTCGGATTGGCATCGACTAACCTCGGAATGGCAGCAACCAAGTGATATTCCAGTTAGAAACTGGTTTGACTAGAACACACGAGTGATGCTATGGCAACACTTGTGCGAGTAGAATTTATCTTTATTTTGCAACCTTAGTATTTAACAGCTAAAATTAAATTTGTCAAAGTCATTTACACATACCAAATTAGTAATCATCTTTCTTTGCCTTCATTGTTTATTGTCATGTAAACAATCCAAAAACAAGGAGGTAGAAATCCAAGAAATAAAAATTAGAATAGATTCATTAAACAAGTCCTATTCAACAAAAGGTGAAAAAATATTTTTAGATAGTTGTAGTTCTTGTCACAGAACAAAAAGAAAGACAGATTATCTACTTAGAGGAATCCTTCAAAGCCTTGGTGAACCTTATGTAAAACTATATATAACTAAACAAGATTCACTTATTCAATCAAAAAATAAGCTTACTCTAGCCATAAAGGAGGAGTATGGAAATATGGGAAATAGTCATAATTTCAAGTTTGATGATGAGCAACTGAAATCAATAACTGAGTATTTAAAATAAACATAGCTTTAGTAACTGAATTATATTGAATCAATCTAAATTCTCCTCTCTCCACACGTTTCCCACCAGTTCTCCACATAAAACTGTGTTGTATTGTCAATATCTATTTATGGGTATGTTTACGGACTAGATTATTTTTGGCTCAACTGAAAGATTATGCGCTTAAAAAGTTTGGAAATAAAGGGATTCAAGAGCTTTGCTGATAAAACAGTATTGAGCTTTGATGAGGGCATCACGGGTATTATCGGGCCAAATGGCTGTGGCAAAAGCAATATTATTGACAGTATCCGTTGGGTAATTGGCGAACAAAAAATAAGTGCCTTGCGTAGCGAAAATCAAAGTGCTTTGGTATTCAATGGCTCTAAAAGCCGTAGTGCTAGTGGTCTTGCCGAAGTGAGCCTTACTTTCGAAAACACCCGTAACCTGCTTCCTACCGAATTCAGCACGATTACCGTTACCCGTCGTTTCTTTAAAAATGGAGAGAGCGAATACAAACTGAACGATGTTACCTGTCGCTTAAAAGATATTCACAACCTGTTTCTGGATACGGGTATCAGCACAGACAGCTATGCCATCATTGAATTGGGGATGGTGGATGACATTATCCGTGACAAAGAAAACAGTCGCCGCAGGATGCTTGAACAAGCGGCTGGCATTACCATTTATAAAACGAGAAAGAAAGAAGCGAAGAACAAACTAGACGCTACTGAACTGGACCTGGCAAGGATTGAAGATTTGTTGTTTGAGATCAGCAACCAATTGAAAATATTGGAAGGTCAGGCGAAGAAAGCGGAGAAATATATTGAGGTAAAGAAGGAATACAAGGCGGTTGCCGTAGAACTTGCCAAGGCTGCGTTGGAAGGATTCAATATTACTTACAAAGAATTGAACGAGCAGCAAGAATCGGAAATGGATAGAAAGGCGCGCTTGGATGCAGAGATTGCAACAGAAGAAGCTGCGTTGGAGCAAGAAAAGGTGGGGCTGATTGAGAAGGAAAAAGAACTACACGATAAGCAAGTGGCGTTTAATAATTTTCAACAGACGTTGAAGTCGAAAGAGAATGAAAAGAACCTTGCTGTTCAGAAATTGAAATACCTGAAAGAAAAAGAAGGTGGATTGAAAGACTTTTTGTCGAAGGCAGAAGGTCAGTTAAAGAATCTTGCAGACAGCATTCAATATACACAACGGCAAGTGGGCGAGCAAACGACTGAACTGCATAATTTGCAACTGGAAGTAGCCGCAGCCAAACAATCTGTTGATGAGAAGCGAGAAATATTTGACGACAAAAGAACTGGATTGGATTCTTTGCGCAGTCAATATCAAAGCATTCAACGCCATCAGTTTGATGCAGAAAAGAAGGTAGCTATTGCAGATACTTCCATCAATAACATCCAACGTTCAACTACTCAGTTGCAAGATGAACAGCAAAACAGGAGTTATATCCTGAAACAACTGGAAGCTGAACTTGTAGAAAAGGAAGAACTGTTGACGGAGAAGCGCAGTGAATTGGCTGAGTTGCAAGAAGCACACGAATCGGCGAAGCAAAACATATTTAATTCTCAACAGGAACTAGAAGGTTTGCGTAGTAAACTAGCTGATGAGAATAGGAAACTAGATAGCAAACGCAATGAATATGCCTTGTTGAAAAGC
>CANGFK010000174.1 GCA_947452925.1 Chitinophagaceae bacterium
CGCAGCCATCAGGTAGCTACCAGCCGCCCTCAAAAAACCAGTAATACCATTTACGTTCTGGAAACCAAGTCCATTGTTGGAGCCTGTGTAGGATATACTATCATTTCCTCCTTCTGTACCAATCCCAACCAGATTATTGACAAAAGCACTGTTAGTGGGATAAAAATAGGTAACACCCTGATAAAGCGACAAGGTATCAAGCATTCCCCATTTGGTTGCAAGATAGGTTTCGACAATCCTCCTTCCAGACTTCTTTGTATCAAAGCCAGCTAATACAGTTTCACTTACCCCCCAGTGTACAGAAGAATAAAACCCTGTTCTGTTACCGATAGTAGCACTCAAGGAAGAGGCAGGAACGGTGGCACCATTTGAATTCAGATTACCAATGCCATTGTAATAATAGTAGGCGTTTCCACTACTTTTTGCAGTGTAATTCTCCGGAATAAGCCATTGTCCACGCAAATCATTATAGACACTATAGTAATACCCTGTATTGTTCCGCATGGCGGTTACCTCATATTTGGAATCGACTGTTACATAACGCAAGCCAACCAAAGGACTACCTTGAGAGCTATTTGTGGAATTGGAGAAAGTGCCAGACCTGAAATCAGTTAATGCAGTTGGGGCATCAGCATAGACATGAACAACCTGTGCAATATCATATCCGTTTTGAGGTGCAACCAGCGTATTACTTGCGATATCCAATCCTTGAATCCCGTTGAACTCAACGATATTTTTACCATCTTTTGTAGATAAAACAGGCTGCCTGGTTGAAGTAGCCTGAGACGCAGAAACATTGTTGGCTTTGTCCTTCCAGGCTGTAATTAACCCGGAAGACTTAGTGAACGTAGTGGTATCTGATGCATCATACCAAAGATTTATCTGACTTTTTGCAAATCCTCCCGGATAATACTGAGCATTTACAGAAGTTATTGCAGCAACACAAACAGCTAAAACCAGGAGTAGAATTAATTTCTTTTTCATAAATGGCGTGCTAATAGACGAACACCTACAAAATAATACTATCCAACTAGCTTCCACTTTACCCAATGTTGCAAAAGATGGTTTTCAATTGACTATGATACTAATAACACTATATAAATTACAATACAACTAAAACGTTTTCGACAATATGAGTGCGATGATAAAAAGGAGCTTTCCTCGAAGGGTTATTGGACTTACTGATTATTAACTTTCCAGATAGGTTGTAAACCAAGTAAGTTTACTTTAAGTTTGTATCCACTTAGGGTAGTATGATTTAGCAACCCAAATAACAAGGAATAGCTAATTATAAGCTTATTAAAATATTTTCTTTCATCATCCGTCTTCTCTTTTTATGGAAGCGGCATTAAATATAAATGCTTTAATGGCAGAAGAACAAGGACGCAATATTGCGGCAATTATTGGCGATTACAGCAAAAGACTACTGGGATTCATTAAAAAACGTATTGGCAATGATGCTGATGCAGAAGACATTTTGCAAGATGTGTTCTATCAGCTAGCTGGCAATACCCAACCAATAGAGCAACTGACTGCGTGGCTATTCCGGGTAGCACGTAACAGGATTGTGGATGTTCAACGCAAACACAAACCTGAACTGCTGGATGATATTTATCCATCTTCTGGCGAGGAAGATATGCTCGGTTGGACAGACTTGCTATCTGATTTGGATGATACACCTGAGAACACCTATTTGCGCAATCTATTTTGGGAAACACTGAATACAGCATTAGACGAACTGCCGGCAGAGCAAAAAGAAGTTTTCGTTTTGAATGAACTGGAAGGAGTATCCTTTAAAGAAATTGCAACACAGACTGGCTTGACTGTAAATACGCTTCTATCAAGAAAAAGATATGCTGTACTGCATTTGAGAGAAAGATTGCAAGTACTGCGTGACGAATTATTAAATTATTAAAATAAACTATTATGAAGAAGTTTTGGTTAAAAAGAGCAATTGGAATGGTGGCATGTGCCGCATTAGCTATAGTTGCGTTAGGTTTTGTAATAATGACTTTATGGAATCACATATTAGTGGTAGTATTGGGGGTGAAAGCCATTACATACTGTCAGGCATTAGGGATTTTTGTATTGAGTAAATTATTGTTTGGTGGATTCAGAGGTAAAGGACGTTGTGGATGTGGCGGCAACTGTGGCATCAGGAATAAAGGAATGGAATTGAAAGAAAAATGGCAAAATATGACGCCAGAAGAAAGAGACAACTTCAAACAAAACTGGAGAAGTCATTGTAGAACCTGGAGTGGGAAGGAGGATTAACACTTGTAAATAAAAAGTGATTAGTGTCAATACTTAGTTTGAGAGGGGCAGACTGAATAATTGCGCTAATCACTTTTTCTTAAGAACTATAAAGCAGCCATTTCTATCTTGTATCTCTTCTTTAGTTCACTCATTTCCTTTTTGAAACTAGCCAGTTCAGCAATTTGTTGGTTGATGAAAGTATTATCTTCCAGCTTTCCTACAACATTGTCCATCTCTGCTTCATTATCATACACCATTGCCCTGTAAGGATTGTCATAATCTTTTGCTCTGGATTCATAAATGCCTTTGGTAATCCACTCTTTGGTAGAGATTGCCTCATCAATCAGCTTACTTAGAAAAGTAGCATCAATTTGTTTTAGATTGATATTCTTAATCTCAGCCAGACTTGCTAATGCATTCTTTAGTTTTTGTTCTGCATAGTGTGTTCCTTTTTCTGCATACCAATGATGTACTGCATCCCAACCTTGTATCTTGCCTTCCTTTACATGTTGTTTAAACAACTCCACCTCATCTTTCAATAACAATTGTCCTCCAACATTTACCCATTGCTTTCGTTTCAATTTGCCGGACAACACATGAATAACATCCTCCAAAGTTTTAAACGAGTGCGTATTGATGAAATTAATCAGTTGACAACTACCATAATATGCAATCAATTCTTTAAAAAGATTATAAGCTTTTGGTGCTTTTATGATTACAGCCTTCCGTTTTGAATTCTCAAACCCTTCTGCCAACACCTCTAGTTCGTTCATGACTGGATTATTTTCATCCAATAACTTCTTGCCCGTTGCAATCAACTCCACATAAGTGGTTGTTGCAGTTAGTAACTCTTCTTTCAATAAGAAAGCTTTACCAATAGCTTTTTCAATAAACACCAGACTATCAAATAATTCATTAATGGTATCCGGCGCAAGAAATTCATACTCAATATTTTGTATCTTGTCTACACGCTTATCCCGATCTTGATATTTCCAGGTATTTCTAGCTATTGCATACATATTGTACATAAACCAATAGCCAGGCATTATAACTAGTTTGTCATTTGAAACATCATTGGTGACAAGCGAAAAAGGAATAGATATGTTTAGTTCTGCGGGATAATCACCTTTAGAAATCATAGTGTAGGAAGCAAACTTGCTGTTATGTTTTAAACTAACACACAAGCCTGGCCAAAAACCTCTGTTAGCAATAATTTCTCCATCTGCGCCCCTACTGTTATGGTTGCTGCCAATGGTTGCACCTGCAGCAATATTACTTTGTCCCATTATAAGAGCGGCACACAAAAAAGAGTTGTTGTGGTGTTGTTCGTGTGCTGGGAAAATAAGTGAATTTAATACCTCGCAACAAGAAATGGTTGCATTGTTACCCAAGTAAGAATTGATAAGTCTTGCTCCATACTTCAATTGTGAATTGGACGCCATCACAAATCTTACCGCCTTTACTCCGTAGAAGATTCTGCACCCAAAACCTATAATACCATTAACCAATTCTACGCCTTCGCCAATCTGAGTCAATCCTTTTGGACCGGAATTGATGGTTAGATTCTTTAGTTTATTAGCTCCTTTTATATAAGCATCCTCCCCTATCCAGACATCTTTGATAATACTGCAATTCTTTATTACTGTCCTCGCCCCAATCTTACCATAATAGCCTCTTTCGTTGCGGTATTGTTGCGCCGTAAATTCTTTAAATTTATCTAGCAATGCATCATCGTCACGATACTTGCTCCACATATAAGCGTCTCCGGGCAGCATATCATTAAAAGGGATTACACTACGTCCTCCATTTTCGTTACACAATTCCAACCAAATCCTTACGCTTTCGTCTTCTCCTTGCTTGATAATCCCATTCCCAAACTTGGCGTGATTGGTCGTAACCAACTCATTTACATTATTGATAATTACCTCATTGCCAATAATCTGATGAGAAAGATAATTCACATTATCAATACACACATTGTCCCCTATATCCGAACTGATGATGGTAGAATTATACAAACCCACCGGCACTTTCAAATCACTGAAGTCGAGAAAGAAAGGTTCTAACTTACTGATCCTTACCAAGCCATAAAACTTACAATTCTTTACCAATGAAGGATTAAAGAAGTCTGAAACGAAGATATTGTTCCAGTTGTCACTTGTATTGTTATTCCTGACAAGCCCCTCTATCTCAAAAGCTGTCAAATGCCTGTAGACAATCCCGCTCCTGTTTTGTAAGTTGCGATACAGGTATTCATCTTGTCCTTCTTTCAAGTATTCCTTTGGGATAAAACCATATCCCAACTGACTTATGGGTGTTTTGACGATAGCGTTCTGGGGCATAAAACCTAATTTAATTAACCTACAAGCAATCTTATTGCATCATTTATTCAACTGTTACACTCTTGGCTAGATTTCTAGGCTTATCCACGTCAAAGCCTTTTGCTACACCAACATAATAACTCAACAACTGCAATGGAACTACGCTCAACAATGGAGCAATTACCTCATCTGTATCAGGTACAAACATCGTGTCATCTGCCATCGTAGGAATCACGGTATCACTTACTGTTGCAACAGCAATCACCTTACCTTTTCTCGCTTTAATCTCTTGCACGTTACTTACTATTTTCTCGTAGTACTTATCTTTCGTAGCAACAAAAACGACGGGTAAAGTCTCATCTACCAAGGCAATCGGACCATGTTTCATTTCAGCAGCAGGATATCCTTCTGCATGTATGTAAGAAACCTCTTTCAACTTTAATGCTCCTTCCAATGCAACAGGGAAGTTGTAACCACGACCCAAGAACAAGAAATCTGTTGCGTCTTTGTATTTCTCAGCAATGCGCTGAATATTAGAAGTATCAACCAATATCTCTTTCACTTTCTCTGGTATCGCTTCCAATTCTTTTATCAATTCCTGATACCTCAACTCAGTTATAGTACCTTTTGCATAAGCTATTTTAAGCGCCATCATACTCAACACCGCCAACTGCCCAGTAAAGGCTTTGGTACTAGCTACCCCAATTTCTGGTCCACTGTGGGTATAAGCACCCGCATTACTCAAACGGGCAATGCTACTTCCTACCGCATTTACTACCCCAAAAATAAACGCGCCTTGCTCTTTAGCATTCTCCAAAGCAACCAATGTATCGGCAGTTTCTCCACTTTGAGAGATAGCAATAATCACATCGCCTTTATTAATAACAGGATTACGATAACGAAATTCACTTGCATATTCCACTTCTACATTGATGCGACACAGGTCTTCAAACAAATATTCTGCAACTAACCCTGCATGCCAGCTTGTACCACAAGCCACCATCACAATACGTTGTGCATTCTTGAAAATTTCTATATTATTGTCAACACCACTCAGGTTTATCTGACTATTATGAGAAAGCAGACGTCCACGCAAACAGTCGAAAATAGTATCTGGCTGTTCGTGAATTTCTTTTAGCATAAAATGGTCGTATCCTCCCTTTTCTATAGCAGCCAGTTCCATATCCAGCTTCGTTATAAAAGGTGTTTGCTTTTCATTACCCAAATTTTTCAGTACCAGTTCATCTGCCTTTACAATAGCTATTTCGTAGTCATTTACATAAACCACTTCTTTGGTGTATTCTATGATTGGAGAAGCATCACTTGCCAAAAAATGTTCGCCTTTACCAATACCAATCACCAACGGACTTCCTTTGCGGGCAGCAATAATGGTTTCGGGATCGTTCTGATCAATCAATAAAATACAATAAGCCCCTACTATCCGCTTCAAAGCAATACGCAAAGCAGCTTCTAGTGAGCAGTCATTGTTTTTCTTAATGTCTTCAATAAAGTTGAGGAGGACTTCGGTATCAGTATCACTTTTAAAAGTGTATCCTTTCTTTAGTAAATCATTTTTTATAGGTACATAATTCTCAATAATCCCATTATGAATCATCGCAAATTCTCCACTATTACTCACGTGTGGGTGGGCATTCCTATCGCTTGGTTCACCGTGTGTTGCCCAACGGGTATGTCCGATGCCAATGTGCGAGTTTAGGTTTTTGTCCAAAACTTCCTCTTCCAGCTCCGCTACCTTACCTTTCTTTTTGTATACATTCAGTTTGCCGTTATCAATCAACGCTACACCACTGCTATCATACCCCCTGTATTCCAATCTCTTCAACCCTTTAATAATTACAGGGTAAGCTTGTCTTGGACCGATGTACCCAACTATTCCACACATAGAAAATATTTAATTAGCGTTTAAAAATACCTTTATTTTGAACATTACAAAAATAGGAGAACCTCATGCTTACATCATTCGACTTCACAAAAAACTACATTCTAGAAAATGAACGAGTAATAATGGAGCCGATGGACGGCAATAATAGCACTCATTTATTTCCCTTTTCAATAAATGAGCCAAAAATTTGGGAATTCAGTCTTTTGCAAGTGGCAGGCGAAGAAAATTTCAATAAATATATTGCTTCTTCCTTGTTATCAAGGGAACAAAAAACGGCCTATCCATTTGTGGTTTTTGATAAGCAACTGAATGCTTATGCAGGCAGTACCCGATTTTATGATATTCAGCTGACTAATAAATCATTGCAATTGGGATACACCTGGTATGGCTCCAAATTTCAAGGGACGGGACTCAATAAGCACTGTAAATTTTTGTTGTTGCAGTTTGCTTTTGAGACTATGGGAATGGAAAGAGTAGAGTTTCGGGCTGATAAAAACAACAAGCGTAGTATTGCGGCGATGAAGCGCATCGGATGTACGATTGAAGGTATTCTGCGTAGTAATGTACCCAATGCAAGTGGCAGCAGAAGGGATAGTATTATATTATCTATCCTTAAAAATGAGTGGGAAAGCCATGTAAAAGCGAATTTATTGTCTATGTTATAACCTATCTTCCATATATACTCCTCTTTTACCTCTATGATGAGTTATTAACTACAATGTAATGAACATTATCTCAAACATAATGGACATTACACTAAA
>CANGFK010000175.1 GCA_947452925.1 Chitinophagaceae bacterium
ATAATCTCTTACGCTCTATCAATAATCTCTTAAGCTCTATGAAGGTTCATAGAGGCTACTATGAAAAAAGTCTTAGTCTCTATGAAAAAACTCTTACGCTCCATGAAAAATCTCTTACGTTCTATGAAAGTTCATAGAGGCTACTATGAAAAAAGTCTTAGTCTCTATGAAGGTTTATTATGTATTGTTTGGATGTTCGAATATGCGTGAGGTATTGTAGTGGAAATCCTTTTTGCTGCCCTGAGCAAAAAGATTGAAACGGAAAGACCGACCCGTTCTTACGGGACACGCCCAAAAAGTTGTTAATTGTTAGTGGTTAGTGGTTAGTGATTAGTGGTTAGTGGTTAGTGGTTAGTGGTTAATGATTAATGATTAATGAAATACGAAAACCCTTGAAGAACTTACTTCAAGGACTTTCGTATACCTATTACTTTCGCTTTATGACTTACGACTTACGACTTACTATTAGTGATACTATTTGTG
Organism: Chitinophagaceae bacterium; assembly: GCA_947452925.1. Lineage (GTDB taxonomy): Bacteria > Bacteroidota > Bacteroidia > Chitinophagales > Chitinophagaceae > Parasediminibacterium. The sequence continues at coordinate 484 of CANGFK010000175.1, forward strand.
TCTAATAAACCTATCACAACAGGTTATTTCCCCGATACCATTCAATCGTTTGCTGCATGCCACTCTTCAAATCATAACGGGGTTGTTTTCCTAGTGCGTCCCATACCTCTTTGGCTTCGCAACTCCAGTTAGCTGCACTTATCTCATTTATCTTTTCTTTTGTAAGAAGCGGCGTCTTACTTGGCGCTACCAGTTTGTAAATAAGCTCTGTCAATCCTGCAATCCATAAAACAGGCGTTACCGGAATGAAGAGTTTTATGGTTTTCTTATGAAGTATCCCTTTGATGATGGCCCCCAACTCCTTTTTATCATAGTTTTTATTATCACTTACAATATATTGATTGCCAACTATTCCTTTCTCTAATAATCCAACAATTGCATAAGTCAAGTCGCTGACATGTACCATCGATAAAATCTGACGGTACAACCCTAGATAAGGTTCGAATCCACCCTTTATCAACTTAACAAATTCAATAAAGTCCCTATCCCTCGGACCATAAACAGCAGTAGGATAAACCAGAATAAATGGGATGGGTGACTGCGTGAGAAAGTAGTTGGAAACAGCACGCTTGCTTTTGCCATAATTACTGATTGGCGACATGGGTTGATGAATAGAAATAGGTGTCCTCGACTTCTTATCTCCTGGACCAAAAGCGGCCATTGAACTGACCAATATGAACTTTGCAGGCTTATTTTGGGAAGTAACTAACGCCTGCGCTAGTCTTTGTGGCAACAAGTTATTAACCTCATTGAAATCAGCCACATTCTTCGCCCTGGTGATGCCTGCATTATGTATAACATACTCAAAACGGCCGTATTGTTGTTTTAAGCTCATCAGCTGCTCCACCAGATGGTCATCGTTATAGTAATCTAACTGAACCACGGTTACATCTGCATGATCCGGTAAAACTACCTTACTGCTTTTCCGCACGGCAGCGAACACTTTATATCCCTGCAATAGTGCTTCTTCTATCAGATGTGAGCCTATAAAACCACTTGCGCCCGTAATAAGTAGATTGGGTTTCATCAGTTAATTATCGTTTAAAGCCACAAAAAATGGTTAGTAATTATGGGTTGAATACACCCACAATTACCAACCATACTATCTATTGTTGTACAATTAAAATCTTTTAATAAAACACCTGCGACGTTTGTGCTGTACTGCGGTAAAGTCTTCCCACATAGATTGAACCTTTGTATTATCCTCTAGTTCGTGGTTGGACTCCACTATTTCAACTCCATGTTTTACATAAGATTCATAGGTCTCTTTCATCAACATGGCATTAACGCCTTTTCCTTGCAAATCTCTCCTGATAGCCACCATCAGCAAATCGGCCATATTGTTCTTCTTCATCGCCTTTAGAATAGGAATAAATCCGAATGGCAGTAGCTTGCCTTTGTTCTTTTGCAATGCCTTGGATAGAGACGGCATTGTAATGCCAAATGCAGCAAGCTTGCCTTCACTATCCACTATGATGGTCACAAACTCTACTTTCATGAAGGAGAAGTACATTTTGGTGTAATAGTCCATCTGACGCTGGGTTAAAGGTGTTACCCCATACAAATGAGAATAAGCATCATTAATTAGTTCGAAAATCGCTATTCCATAAGGCAATATCTCCTTAGGTTTCTTCGCTTTAATCACCTTCAGTTTCAACCGACGCTCCACAACAGCAGCAATTCTGATGAACTTTTCAGGCACTTGCTTTTCAATCTTAATCTTGTATTCTACCCAGTCTGTATCTTTCTGGAAACCCAATTTCTCAAAATGACTTTGATAATAAGGATAGTTATATATGGATGCGAGTGTACCCAACTGGTCAAACCCTTCAATCAAAGTACCCTCATGATCCAAATCGGTAAAACCAAGAGGTCCGTGAATAGCTTCAAGTCCTCTTTCTTTTGCCCAGTTCTGAACCTGTTCTATCAGCAAACGACTGATTTCTTCATCATCTTCAAAGTCAATCCAGCCAAAGCGGATATATTTGTTTTCCCACTTTTCAATGTAGGCATTGTTAATGATTCCTGCTATGCGCCCCACTACACGGTTACCCTTGTATGCAAGCCAGTAACGGGCTTCGCAATAATCGAATGCTGGATTCTTTTTCTTATCCAATGTGGCAGCTTCATCAAAGCTTAAAGGAGGTACAAAATAGGGATGATCTTTGTACAAAGTATCAGTAAAGTGAATGAAAGCCTTCATATCGGCTTTAGAAGCAACCTCTTTAATTTGAATACTCATGAATGGATTGTTTTGCGTAATTGTTTTTTATTATAAAATACCAAGCCTTTTAGAAACAGAATAGATCTTACCTACGGCTTCATCAATCTGCTCCTTAGTATGTGTGGCCATCAGGCTAAAACGAATCAATGTATCTTCTTTTGCAACGGCAGGAGAGGTAACAGGATTAACAAATACCCCTTCATCAAGTAATATTTTTGAAAGTTGAAAAGTTTTCAAGTCATCACGAATGTAAATAGGTATGATGGGAGTGCAGGAAGCACCTGTGTCAAAGCCCAACTGATTAAGACTTTTCAATGCATAGTGCGTTAATTCCCATAGTTTATCAATCCTTTCTGGTTCTCTTTTAATAATCTGCAATGCCGCCAAAACGCTAGCAGTAGATGCAGGAGAAATACTAGCACTAAATATTAAAGAACGCGCATGGTGTTTCAGAAATTCAATAACTGTTTTATTGGCTGCTATGAATCCTCCTATCGAAGCGAGCGATTTACTAAATGTTCCCATTATCAGATCAACATCATTGGTCAATCCAAAATGGTCTGCAGTCCCTCTTCCATTTTGTCCGATTACGCCCAAAGAGTGCGCATCGTCCATCATTATATTGGCGTTGTATTTCTTGGCGAGTTCAACCAATCCTGGAAGATTTACAATATCTCCGTCCATACTAAAAATACCATCTGCAGCAATTAACTTGACCCTGTCTGGCTCACAGGATTTCAAAATCCTTTCGAGGGAAACAAGGTCGTTATGCTTATACTTAAGTGTTTTTGCAAATGTTAAGCGACTTGCTTCAAGAATACAAGCATGATCTAGTTCATCTAGAATTAAATAGTCATTACGAGAAAGCAATGCAGGAATTACACCAATATTTACTTGAAATCCTGTACTGAACACTAATGCAGCTTCTTTTCCAACAAAATCTGCTAATTCCTCTTCTAATTGAATATGAATATCTAATGTTCCATTTAAAAACCTAGACCCTGCACACCCCGATCCGTATTTGTTTACGGCTGCAATAGTAGCTTTCTTAATTTCAGGGTGATTGGTTAAGCCCAAATAGCTATTTGAACCAAACATCAGCACTTTCTTGCCATTAATATTGACAACAGTATCCTGATCCGATTCAATAACCCTGAAGTAAGGATACATCCCAGATGCCTTCAGTTCTTCTGCTCTTGTAAACCTGTTTACCCTTTCATTTAATAAATTCAAATCGGTTCCGACTTGATTAACTGACAACATCTCCATTCTATAATTTCAATTTCAAATTTGACAAATGTAAAAGTGCAAGATTCACGAATAAATGACTCTTATCATATTGGCGACTTGCTTCGTTCTACTTAAAAATCGCTGAAAATAGGAAATTTAGTTCAAATATTAAGTGTTTTCTTTGATTTCAATTCAATAAAACCCAGAAATAGCTCACTTCTTATTGTCATAAAAACACAAAAGTATTAACGTCAAATGCACTTTAGCAACATAGATAACGCCTATTAGAGTGATTTATTGTCAGGCTAGAAAACAAAGCTGAATTATATTTCCATACGATTTACACGAGAATCAAAGTTTCTCAAAAGATGCAACCATCTTGTTAGCATCACTGATGACTTCCAGATAATATTTCCCATTGGCAAAGTTAGAAACGTCAATATTGATGAATGATTGCAGTCTCGCATCAAACTGCGCAATCCTAGTTCCTACGGCATTGCAAATTGCAATCCTATTAGCCCCCAATGGCAAGCGGACACTTATCTTATTAATTGCGGGATTGGGGTAAATACCTAATGCTTGATTGGTTCTGTTGTAAACATTTAGTACTTTGGAAAAAGCTGCTACACCGTCTTCATCAACTTCTTTTATTCGATAATAGTTAGCTCCTGTTGAGGGCGAAAGATCCATAAAAGTATATGCACCACCGGCAGCTTCTTTTACAATACCCACCTTTTCATAATTGATTCCGTCTTTGGAGCGTTCTACCTCAAAATAATTAACATTCAACTCTCCAGAAACTAGCCAATGCAAAGCGACCGAATTACTGCCCCTTAAAACTGCATCAAAAGAAAGCCAGTTCACAGGTAAAGGAGCGATACATGCATTCCCTCCATTCACAGTAATGTCATTACACAAAGCCTGATAATACTGATTTGCAATGATAGAATCGTGTATAATAAGTAGATTCTCATCATTAGATTTTGCAGCACTACTAGACCAATTAAAAGAACCAGTAGCCACCTGAGGATCAGAAGAAGCAAGCAATGCATCTGCTATCATCACTTTACTATGGTACAACCCCGACCCAGTATACAGCACAAAATTGCTGCCTAGAGGCCCGCTCAAACTATCATAAGGAGCGTAAGTTTTAGAAAAACCGTCTGCTATGCCTCTTACAATTACTTTACGATTAAACTTATTTAGAATAGCACTCGCCATGGTAGCATCTGTAAAAGCATATATACCAAATGTGAGATCGTTATTTGCAGAATTTATCACATTTGTCAGATACTTTCCGCAAGTGTCTTTAGGACTAAAGTGCACCTGTACTAACGTTCCATTCACATTAAAATAATGCTTAGTTGAGGTAAGCTTCTTAGGTCCAAACAAACTTTTTGTAGTATCTGGCAGATTCGTTTTGCCTCCCCACATCTGATTGAACTGATCATAATAAGCAGATGCCAGACTTTGATTCTGAATTATAATAATATTATTATAATCCGTTGCTGTTTGTTGAAGTGTGAAATTATAAGACCCAGCAATTACGTATGCATCATCTGCATTTTTGGAATTTACGTCAATAACTATAAATTTATTGTGCATCAACCCATACGAACTACTAGTGGGGCTATTGATGACGGGTATAGCAGGATTCAGCATACTTGTTCCTGTATTCTTTGAGGAGCCATCACTCACCCAACGCACAACTACTCCCCTATTGTAGGCATTGTTTACAGCTACTGCTATTTTTGCAAGTGAATCGGTTGGTACAGATGCATAGTTGAAGATAGCAAAGTCTAGAGTGTACTTAGCCTTGTTTATATAAGAAACAATTGTATCGGGAAAAGAGGTTTTTACATAGGCAGCATTTACCCCGGTAGCCAATGCGTTATTGACAGGATGATTGAAATAACATTTTATTTTAGGGTTTTGAGCGAAAACCTTTGTCATTGCAACAAAAGATAACACAAGTGTAATACTTATTTTGGGGCGGAGTGTGATCATCATCAAATTTTAAAAGTCATTTGTTACGAAACTATATATTTTGGTCGGTGTGATAAATAAAAACATGCTTTCGCTGCTTGACAATGTAGAATTAGAACTGTTAATAAAAACGACCAATCTACAAAACCATCTATTTATTTCAGTTTACAAGCAATATAAATGCAAATATTACAGAATTAATACACTAAAATTCACTTTTAGTCAAATATTATCCACATTCATAACAATTTGATAATACATCTGCAGCTTTTAGAGAAGAAAAAACCTTATGTTTGTAAAAATAAAACAAGTTAATTATGAAGCAAAAATTTACACTCCTCGTTGCAATTTTCACTACTTTATTTGTGGTGAACAAATCATCAGCTCAAATCACTGATTTGAACGCACTCAAAGCACTTTGTCCTGCTACTGGCGCTTACACTTTCACAAGTGGTCAAGCAATGCTTAATGGTGTGATTATTTCCGACACTATCAACAAAAATGTTGCAGCTGCCAATGCAGTGGTTCAAGCTAATGGAACAGGTGCGATTATTTATTTCGGTAAAGGTCAAGGACGCCAATACAACTATGGCGATTCTATAAGTATAGATCTTTCTAATTGGACAGTTACTTTATTTAAAGGTGCAGTAGAGTTTCAACCACCAACAGGCTCCACTACGTTTCCTGCTCCAGTTGCTAAAGGCATCGTAGTTACCCCTAAGGAAGTTACTATCGACGAAATAAACAATAACATCGGCACACTCGCATACACAATGGTTATCATTCACCATGCAGTGATTGCTACAACTTCACAAATCTATTCTGGTTCAAACAACTTGTCAGACATTACTGGCACCATTGTATTATTTACTAGCTCTAATTCTGTCTTCAAAAACGATTCCCCTGTAACAGACACAATAGACATTATTGGTTACCCAGTTATATTCGGTACAATACCGGAGTTCACATTAAGAAGTTTGAGCGAGATTCAATTTGCATTACCACTTAGTTTCAAAGCATTTGCAGTTGAAGCAAAAGGTAATACTGCTTTGTTAACCTGGAATACCGCTAACGAAGTAAATACAAGCAAATTTGTTATCGAAAAAAGTATTGACGGGGCTTCATTCTCCTCTTTGAACAGTATACTTTCAAAAGGAAAAGCTACTAATAATTACGCTTTCGCAGATGCAAGCAATAAGAGTGGTTCTGTTGCATATTATCGTTTGAAATCTATTGATAAATCTGGCAGTTTCGCCTACAGCAACGTGCAAAAAGTTGTATTCTCTGCCGCAACTAAAGTTTCTGCTTATCCAAAC
>CANGFK010000176.1 GCA_947452925.1 Chitinophagaceae bacterium
CAAACAGCGGTTATAGCCTTTAAAAATATACCGCGTTGGTTGGCATCCAAAACATTGTTGTATATTTTATTTTCATTACATTGGTTAGAGTTAATTGCATGAACCCAAATAGAAGAAGTGAACGTTGATGGTATGTTTACATTGGTAAAAACATTATTATAGATTTTATTATTGGCACTGTTAGTTGATGCATTTCCAATTATAAGAGCTTTGTCAGCTCCAATTACAAAGTTTTTAAATATTTCGCCATTACTATCGTCATACTCAATGGCTGATGATAAATTACGATTTGTTGTAACTATTCTATTGTTATATACTTTGGTATATCCAGCAATTGTTGAATGAATATTTTCAAGCGATAGCCTGCCGTTGGTAGTGATGTTATATACTTTGCAGGTATCCATCATATTCCACAGCTCAACAGCAATATAATCTTGAGTAGTACCAATTCTATTCGCTTCTGGAACAGTAATATTACAATCATGCACCATAACTCCTTTAAACCAACCATTAGCAAGAAATTTGATTCCAAAACCTGCATCTTCATTGATAGTCAAATTGTAAATATCGGCACCTTGGTGTCCTCCGAACTCTAGTGCTCCCGAAAACCAAGCATTACTAGATTGTGGACTTGCTGTATTTAAGAAGGTGCAATCGTAAACCTTAAATCCGGTAACATAGTAGGCGGGGGTATTGGTATTGTCCGACATTATTTTGGCTCCTGTTTCGCTACAAGCAGTAAAATACATATCATGAATAATAATATTGTCACGACCTACAGAAAAAATCCCTTTAACCGCACTCTTGTTATTACCATCCAACTTAAAATGAGATAAGGATTGGTTGCCATTAACATGCGAATTAGTTATTAATTGAATTATGTCTTTACCACTTAAACCACCCCATTTCACAGTTGTTTTGTTTATACCATTGCCTGTAATATGCACTCCAATGGGTAATCGTGTAGTAATAGTTTCAATAAACAATCCATCGCCCAATTGTATGGTATCGCCTTTTCCTTCTGGTAGTCTGGAAGCTGCATAAGCCAATGTTTTCCATGGATTACTGATGCTTCCTCCATTTGCAGAATCTACGCCATTGATTGAAACATAATAGGTACTAGCTTTTAGGATGAATCCAAACGTAAGCATCATGCACAATAAAATTACTTTTTTCATACATTAATTTCATCAAAAAATTCAAAAAAACTTTTTCTTATCCAATTTTACCCAATCTAATACTTGTTTCATATACGTCTTTGCTATCATCCCATCTAGCCCATAAAAGTGTTTAGTAAAGTACTATTCGAAAATCGGGTTCTAGCGCATGACTCCCTTCATGTGCTCGCCGTTACTAACCTCAAACAGATACTCTCCTACTCCCCCATCGCGTTTCCAAAGAAACAATAAATTAATCAATAACGACCACTTAAACAAAAAACCCCGTATAAATACGGGGTAAACAATAGAATAAACAACTAAAAAAGGCCATAGTTACTAATACAAACTACTTTATACTCCCTGTCCTACGACTTGTCCTTGCGACTTACGACTTACGACTTTATTAAAAACGTGTCAAACCAGATAGTATCCAAATAAGTGTGTAATAATGATTATAAATCGTGGATCGATGATGTCAAACAGTAGATCGATGATTATAAAACGTGGATCGATATTCTTCCAGCATGAAGGAATGATGCTAAAATGGAATAGTATCCAGATAATTGAAAGATGGAAATGGGCGTACCATCTAGCGTATGAATCCCTTCATGTGCTCGCCGTTACTACTGTTCAAACAGATACTTTCCTACACCTTTCAACCCGTTTCCAAAGAAACAATAAATCAATCACTACCACTTAAACACAAAACCCCGTATAAATACAGGGTAAACAATAGAATAAACAACTAAAAAAAGTCATAGTCACTTACACAAACTACTTTATACTCCCTGATATGCCTTAAAAACGTGTCAAATGCAATCTAAGACATTTCATATTCAATTTATCGCATGTCATACAGAATTTAGGAAATAACCACCCCCATCTTCCATTCGCATGGCAAAGGGTATAAGCTGTAATACTGCAAGTTAAAATCTAAATAAAAGCCAATGAGTCTTGCTAATTTCAAAAACCTGTGAATTATACAAATATTACCATCAATAGTATAACAATCGGGCTTGGGGGTACAAATAGCTTTGCATCAATCAATTAAATAGTACTATACATGAAAAAGAGAACAGTAAGTTACACCGCATTTTTACTCTTCAGCCTTGCCATCATCGGTTCTTGTGGCAACTCCAACACAATGGAAAACCAAACAGGCCCCATGCTAAGCCCTTCGGGAGATTCGTTAGTAACCAAGACTCCAGTCGATAACACCAAAAGCCTAAACAAACAAGCCCTAGACACCTCGCAAGCCAATGCAAAACAGAAAACAATTGAGAACATGAAAACAGCCTACAGGGGCGAGATGACTGCAACAGCAAAGTATGCAGCCTACTCCAAAAAGGCAGAGTCAGACGGTTTCCATCCAGTTGCCCTATTATACAAAGGGGTTTCCATTGCCGAAAACATACATGCCAGCAACCATAGGAAAGTTTTGCAAGAAGCAAGTGCAGTTATCCCAATTGTAATCCCCGCATTTGTAGTAAAATCTACCAAAGAAAACCTGCACGATGACATTGAAGGCGAGGCTAATGAAGCAAAAGCAATTTACCCCAGCTATTTGAAAATGGCCGAGGAAGCCAACAACCAGTTAGCACACACCAGCATATTGTACGCTATGGAAACCGAGAAAAAGCATAAGGTATTCTTTGAGAAAGCATTAGGAGACATCAATAGCAACACCATGCAAACCATGCCTTCGGTCTATTTTGTTTGTCCCGATTGTGGTAACACCTACGAAGCTTCTGCACCCAAACGTTGCGACTTCTCTTTAACGCCCAGAGAAAAGTTTATTAAAATAACCACCCTATAAAACACTGTTATGAATCAAGCGCACTTGCATTTAATGATTACACACCTGCCCATTTTTGGGGTATTCTTTGGCCTGTTTGTATTGGCTTATGGAATGTTTGCCAAAAGTGTGCACACACAAATAACTGCTTATTTAATTTTTATCATCTCCACAATAGGTGCATGCATTGCTTATTACACCGGAGAAAGTGCAGAAGAAGTGGTAGAGAAAATGAAAGACGTTTCCGAAACAGCGATAAAGCATCATGAATCCTTTGCAATCTATGCTTTGGTGAGTTTAATAGTTCTTGGGGTATTCGCTGCAGTTGCTTATGTCGTTACCACTTTCTATACGGCTTACTCAAAAATAATTGCACCTGTAGTGTTAATCGTCGCTTTGTTTAGCTTGGGATTAGTCAGTTGGACCGGCTACCTGGGTGGTAAAATAAGACATACAGAAGTTAATGTTACCACAGGAACCACATTAATAACCAGTGAAATAGAACAGGAAGAAGAAGAGGATTAAACGTATTATAAATATATAAGAATATGAAAGTTTTACAAAGACGCCCAGAGATATACATTAGCCGATATGATGGCATTAATTATTTGGAATTGATTATAAGGATAGTTACAGGACTATTTTTAATTTTAGATGGAGTGCATGTATTAAGCCACAATGCACAGTTGGTAGAAATATTCAGTAAGACAATGAGTGTTCCATTCTCAGCGTTTCTCATCATTTTTGTTGGAACCGTACACTTGCTTGGAGGTACTTTTATAGTACTAGGATTACTTACTCGTATTGCTATTCTTTTACAGATACCAGCCATCCTACTAGAAATTTATTACATACAACCTCCTAATTCCTTTTTTGGAAGTGGTGAAATATTTGCTTCCTCATTATTGTTGATTCCACTTGTTTTTCTGCTTGTAAAAAACAGCGGCAAGTTTTCTATGGATTATTATAGAATGAAGAAACATCAAGAAAGCACCATGGATATAGTACCAGAAGAAATAATAGACGATACTAAATAATCATTAAATCATAAATACTAAAAAGCTGTTTGAGTTAATATAATACAATTAACTCAAACAGCTTTATGAGATGTGTTACACTCTAAATCTATCCCATTATGTTCTGTCCCTTCATGGCACCGCTGATGGCGGCATCCATGGCACGCTCTGCAAAAGGACGGGTTACTTCATTCAGTTCCTCTGTTTTAGTTTGAATGAGGTTCTTGTCTTCCATCGTTATTGCTAGTTGCAAAGCCTGCATGGCGTTGGCTGTCGCCAACATCTCGTCTTTGGAGATGAGGTTTGCATTCTTGGTCAGAAACTTCTCGGTAACAGTCAGTATCTGTTCTCCTTCTGTGCGGGCTTCTACCAATGCACGTGTTTGAATATCGTCTTTGGCATGGGTAATACTATCCAATAACATCTGTTCTACTTCGGCATCTGTCAACCCATATTGAGGTTTTACTTCAATGCTTTGCTGCACGCCACTACGCAACTCTTTAGCCGTAACCACCAATATCCCATCGGCATTAATCAAGAAATTAACTTCTACCTTGGGCAGTCCAGCAGGCATACCTGGAATACCTGTGAGGTTGAACTCGGCTAGCTTTCTATTATCTTTCACCAAGTCTCTTTCGCCTTGAAATACGGATATACGCATGCCGCTTTGTCCATCCTGATAGGTCGTGTATTGTCTGCCCACTTTGGTGGGTATCTTGGAGTTACGCGGAATCAATACATCCATCAAACCGCCCATTGTCTCCAATCCCAGACTTAATGGCGTTATATCTAATAATAAAAAGTCTTTGTTGTTTCCAGCTAGAATATCTGCCTGAACAGCTGCACCCAAAGCAACCACTTCATCGGGATTGACAGAATCATTGACTGGCTTTCCGAAGAAAGCACTTACTGCATTCTTTACGGCAGGCACACGGGTACTACCGCCCACCATCACAATCGTATCAATATCGGTGGCAGCTAGTCCTGCATCTTTCAACGCATTGTTGCAACTGGTAATTGTTTTTTCAATGAGGGGAGCAATCAGAAGGTTAAAGTCGTAAGTCGTAAGTCGTAAGTTAGGAGTTTTAAGTTTTAAGTTGTAAGTTGTAAGTGAAGATTTGGGCGTATTTAAAATAGCCGTATCAAACTCAAATACCTCGTTTGTACTCAAATGCTTCTTGGCTTCTTCGGCAATGAGGCGAAGGGTTTGAGCGAGTTGTTTGTTGGTATGCAATTCATCTTCTGTTAATCCTATTTCCTTTAACCAATGCTGGATAATCAATCTGTCAAAGTCATCACCACCAAGGTATGTATCACCATTAGTACTCAATACTTCGAAGATGCCATTGGTTATTTTGAGGATAGACACATCGAAAGTTCCACCACCAAGGTCATAAACGGCAATGGTTCTTTCATCGTCTTTTTCCAATCCCAACCCATACGCCAAGCTAGCAGCAGTGGGTTCGTTGATGATGCGCAAAACATCTAGTCCTGCCAACTTCCCTGCATCTCTTGTTGCCTGACGCTGTGCATCATTGAAGTAAGCCGGAACAGTGATGACAGCTTTCGTAACAGGTGTCTTCAAGATGTGTTCTGCACGTTGTTTCAGCTCTTTCAATATGAAAGAAGACAAGTCAATGGGCGAATAAAATTGATTGCCCACCTGCACTTTCACGAGGCTTTCGGTATTGTCATCAATGACTTTATAAGTAAAGAAGCCAGCATTGTTCTTTACATCATTGTAGCTCTTGCCCATCAGACGTTTGGCACTGAAGATGGTATTCTGAGGCTCTGTCTCCAGAAACCCCTTTGCTACTTCCCCAACGCTTGCATTGCCATATTCATCAAAATGCACGATGCTTGGAACGAGACTACTAGAATCGTGTTCCTTCAAAGCAATAGGTCTTTTAAGTTCGGGATGAATGATGGCTACCAAACTATTGGTGGTACCCAAATCAATCCCTACAATCATTTCTGACTGTTGTAAACTACCTGTTGCTATATTAATTCCAATCTTTGCCACTATAATTTAGTTATGAGTTATAAATTATGAGTTATGAGTTAACTGAATACGTGAGTCTTTACTAATAACTCATAATTCATAACTCATAACTTGTCTTACGATTCCACCACTTCCGTCTTGCTTATAAAGTCGTGCAAGGTCTTATCCAGAAAAGGGATAAAGAACAAATCGATGATGATAATCCGTGAAAGACTACGCAAAATGACTTGTAATAAAGTAGGCTTTTCCCCCTGACGGGTAACGACCTTACTGTAGGTTATCCACTTGCCGGGTGTACGGGCGAAGATGGTTTCGAAGATGGTATAATAAATGAATAATGTACCAAAGAAAAACCATCCGAAGTTGAAGCCCGGGTAGTGGTAAAACTGCACGTATATGTTCCAACCATGATAACTGAACCCACTGATGATGGCAATGATGATGGTATCTACCAAAAAATTGAGCACTCTTGTTCCTATTCCTGTCGTTTGCATGGCGGCGAAGTTATCGCATCAGGTACATCTTTCCATACCCTCCTTTAAAATACTGGTCAGTATTAGTTCCTCCGTTGTCACTACTGAACTTTTCAAGCTTGTTTCCATTCAACTGGGTAACCACTCTGTAGAGGTAAACTCCATTGCCCAGTTTAGCACCAAACATATCGGTGCCATCCCATTTGTAGGTGGTGATGTTGTTGCCAATATGAATCGGCTCAAGCTGATCTTTGGTTATTTCTTTAACTATCCTACCAGAAACTGTCAGGATTTCTATCTTCATGTTCTGTGGCACCGTACTTCCTGTGAGGGTGAACACAAAAGCCGTAGATGTAGTGAATGGATTGGGGTAATTGAATACATTACTGATCATCGCCTTATTCACTACCTGAAACTGCACTTTGTACTGCAAGGCTCCAGCTACCAATCCAGCTTTGTTCTTGCCAGAGACAATCAACTCATAGGTTCCATCTTGCGGAAGCGCTGGAGAGAGGATTGATATAGCTGCATTTTCTGATCCATTTGGACTAGCCGGAATGAACCGCAACGTGTCGGAATTGTAGTTGAACTGATGCAACGTACCATCAGGATAAAGCAACTGAACGGTGATGGCAGAAGTATCAGTCAGTAATAAGTACTTGGAGTTCTCTACCAGTTTCACCTGAATATTTGGCTTGCTAGAGATAATATCATTGTTGAGAATATGGGTTCCATCAAAAGTAACATCCAACACA
>CANGFK010000177.1 GCA_947452925.1 Chitinophagaceae bacterium
CTAGATATATCCAGCTTTTGTTTGGCTGTTGTCACCGTATTTTCAACTTCTTTTATCCTGGGGAAATAAGAAAAGGACTGATTGATAAAAGTCTTCAACTCCGAATTTGCTGTAACCTGCGCCTGCGACCCAAAAGCAACTGTCATCAGGAGCGAAGCGATAAAAATTTGTTTCATAATTATTTCAATGTTTAATGATTAACGATTAGTGATTAATTTAATGTTTAGTGATTGATAGGTAAAGAAATTAACCATTAATCACTAAACATTAATCATTAGTTAGTGTGCTTCGGCTGCTGCTTTCTTCACCGCATCCAACTCAGCTTGTGTTTTCTTTTTAGTGGTGAGGAACATGGTCAGTGGCAATACCATCACAAAAAAGATGGCAATCAACCGGAAAGTATCTAGATAAGCCAGATAATAGGCTTGCCTTTCTACTGTTCTTTCCAATACACTCAATGCCTTTGATGCTGCGCCCACGGCATCGCCTGTTTTGCTTAAAAATCCTTGTGTAAGCAAGTTCAGCCTCTCTGTGAGCAACGGAGAATCTTTTGGCATGGCACTTACCAGATTCATCCGGTGATCAGCATATCTGTTAGCGATGTAATTATTTGCTATCGCAATACCAAATGCCCCACCAAGCTGCCGTATCATATTATTTAACCCAATACCGGTGGCATAATCCTTGGGCTCTAAGCCAGCAACTGCCTGATTGATAAGTGGTAACTGACAGAAGGCTATCCCAACAGCACGAACCAACAAGGGATAGAAGAAATCGCCTCTACCAACATCCAGACTTACACTTGCACTCATCATGGCATAGACAGAAAATAAGATATAGCCGATAATAATTAAGGGTATGGGCGACAATCCCTTACTCATGCCTATTCCTATTATGGGCATTAATACTACTGCTGCCAGTGTTGGTGCCAACAAGGATAATCCAGTTTCATAAGCAGTGAATCCGAGTATCCTTTGTGCTAATACCGGAAATACAAACACAGAAGTGTATAACCCAAAGCCCGCTACAAAAGTGAAGATGGTGGTGAACGCCAGGTTTCGGTTCTTCATCACCTTCAGGTTCACTGCCGGTTGTTTTATGTTGAGTTCGTAGAAGATAAAAGCAATCAACCCAATGGCTGCAAATACAGAACAATACCTGATTACCTCGCTACTGAACCAGTCTTCGCTTTCGCCGCGCTCCAACACATACTGCAGACAGCCAATACCGACCATCAACAAAAGGATACCTGTATAATCTATCTTGATACTATCTTTTTTCTGACCCTCATTCGGTTTCTTATTGATGAAAGTAAAGGAGAGAACCGTAGCAATAATCCCAATAGGGATATTAATCATAAAGATCAAAGGCCAGGAAGAGTGGTCAATGATATAACCTCCCAAGGTAGGCCCTAAGGTAGGACCAAGCACAATACCCATCCCAAATAACCCTGCTGCTTTAGGACGATCTTTAGGTTCGAAGGCATCAAAGAGAATGGCTTGCGAGGTAGACAGCAAAGCACCGCCCCCAATACCTTGCACAAACCGCCAGATGATAATTTCTACTAACGAATGAGATTGCCCACACATATAAGATGCGATGGTGAAGATGACCATCGATACAATATAATAGTTCTTTCTACCGAAGTATTCTGCCAAAAAGCTCGTGAGTGGTATGATGATTACGTTTGCGATAGCATAAGAAGTTATCACCCAACTGATATCTTCAATGCTCACACCAAGGCTACCGCTCATGTCGTTGAGAGCCACGTTCACAATGGACGTGTCCACCAATTCCATAATCGCTGCGGTAATGGTAGTGATAACTATTATCGCCCTCGCCAACCCTGTTGGATATACAATCGGCTGGGCTATAGAAGCTCTTTCCATGTTAATTAGTTATGAGTTATGAATTATGAGTTATGAGTGTAGAATTATGAGTAAGTAGTTATTAGATTAGTAATTGATGTCATCCATAACTTATAACTCATAATTCATAACTAATAACTACTTCGTTGCTACCACATACACACTCAATCCTGCGCGTAGTATTGCTTTGTATTTTGCAACTTCATTAATCCAGATTTTTACAGGAACACGTTGTGTAACTTTCACAAAGTTTCCACTGCTGTTATCGGGAGGTAATAATGCAAATCTTGCACCTGTTGCATCGCTTAAGCTGGCAACAGTTCCGGTTATCTTCATATCGGGAAAGGCATCTACTCTCAGGTCTACTTGTTTTCCTTCTGTTAATGAGGCAATCTGACTCTCTTTAAAGTTGGCTACCACCCAGAAAGTAGTATCGTTTACAATAGAGAACAAAGGCGTTCCTGCTTGTACAAACTGTCCAACACTTACATTCTTTCTACCAATCTTTCCTGCTTGTGGAGAATATATTTTGGAGTAAGTAAGCTTCAATTTAAGCTGATCAATTGCTGCTTGCTTTACAGCCATTGTAGCTTCTGTTTTCTTAACAGCAGATTGCAATACTGCAATACGGCTTTGTGCTGAACCTAAATCATTGTGGGTATTATCTAACGACTTTACAGCTGTTTCATAAGCAAACTTGCTATCATCCAGTTGCTTTTTGGTGATGGCTTCGGCTGCATACAAGCTTTTGTTACGATTATAATCTTCCAATGCTTGTGCTTTCTTCACATCACTGATGTCGATGTTTCCTTTGTTTACATTCAAGGATACTTCCGCATTGTTTAGCGAAGCTTTTGCATTGATGATATCTACCGCTGCTTGTGCATACTCGGCTTGAGCAGATACTAGTTGAGTTTGCAACTCTGCATCATCTAGTTCTGCAACCAACGCCCCTGCTTTTACAGTGTCATAATCATTCACCGCAATACTCTTTACATAGCCAGATACGCGTGGTAATACTGGTGTAATCTGTGTTTCTAACTGCGCATTATCAGTTGTTTCATGGGTAAAAACAAAGCTTATTTGCTTGTAACCAAAGAAACCACCTACCACCAATACCAAACCTAATATGATAGGTCTTACAGGAGAACTCTTTTTCTTGTCTTGTTCTTGTGCCATTTGTTTATTGTTTTATTTTTAAATATTTACTTTTCTTTTCAGTTATCAATTGTCAATTAAAAGATGTGCATGTATAAGATTCTGAATGTGCTTTATGAGTCTATTTTTAAATTCTTCATCGGAATAGGGTTCATTCGATTCGGGCTTCTGTAGCATTTTATTACAAAAACTTTTAGACATCATTACATAACTAATAGTTCCTATCATCGAAGCAACAGTAAGCATTGGATCCACTGCTTTAAATACCTTTTTCTCAATCCCTTTTTCTATTATTGCTGCAACGTTTTTTGCATTAGCTGCAAATGCATTGGTTAGAAATTGGTGAACATCGTCACTTTTAGTATCCATCAATTCTTTGTACAGAAACTTATTAAAGGTTACACCTGCCAACTTCCTCGAAACATAATCTACAATCAGAATATCTATCTTCTCTATTTCCGAAAGGCTATTATTGGCATGAACTTCTTCAATTCTGTCTTTCATGTAAGTCACCTTATCCTCAATAATAGCTTCAACCAACTTCTCCTTGCTTCCAAAATAATAATTAATCATGGCCACATTCACATTAGCATCCTGAGCCAACTCACGGATGCTTGTTCCTGCTACACCTTTAGCAGCAAACAGTGCAATTGCATGATTCATTATATGTACTTTCTTATCAGCTGCCATTATAATTGCATTTAGAAGGTGCAAATATTAAACAAACGTTTGAATTAATCAAACGTTTGTTTAATATTTTTCTAAAATAATAAACCTTTACATACAATGGAGGAGAACGAACATCCCTACTAATTGTTCAAACTAACGTATGTGGATTCTTTTTGCATCAATTCAAATTATCATTAGCTCATCTTCATTATATTTGGTTGATTCCTGAATTAAGAGATGATATTATCAGCAACAGAATCACTAAACCTACTACAATATGGCAGTTCAAAAAAAGACATTTGAGGTGGGTATCCACACAATATCGTATGAATACAATGATGCTGTAGCATGGACGGAACAGGATGAACTGCTAGAGAAAACGCACATTGCAATTGCAGAAAGAGAAGAAAGAATAAGGGAAATGATGTACAACTCTATCAAAGAGTACTCCCCTATCGACAAGGATATTCAGGAAGTGAGAACATTTCTGATGCTCATAAAAGACCTGTCGAAAGAGGCTAGAGACGAAGCAGATTTTTATGTGGAATCGTTGATGCAAATGGATGATTACAGCAAAGATACTTTGGGAGAAAAGGTAGAAACTGCTGTAAAAGCCTTTGAAGAATACCACAAAAAACTACTTTCCCTTGAGCCTGGCATCACCAGACTTTCTACATTTATCAATGAATATGTGGAGTTGGATGAAGACATGAGCGAATGGAATACGCATTCTGATGTGAAGAGTGAACACTACAATAATTGGAAAAACAACAGTATAGACATCTGTTCTTTTGATAAAGAAATGGATCGGCTTTATGCTTTTGTCAGTGTAAATAAAGATTCCAACAGTAGCATCTATCGTTTATTGGATGGATATATCCTCGATTATAACAAGTTGATGCTCGAAACAGAAGCGCAGTATGGCATCTGGGAAGAGTTTGCAAAAAGAGTAGACCTTTTGAATAAGATGGTTAAGGTAAAAGTGCCTGCCATGAATGCCGACGACCTTAATTTGAACTGATAATTGTATGTCTTTAGAATTTACATCCTACTTTGTCGTAAAGGCTAGATAAAATCAGTCATGAAGCGTGTGATAGCTACCTTGATGATAGTTCCTATTGTAGGGATGGGGCTGTATATGCTAATATAAGGAGATTAATAAAATATCAAAACAATCAATAGCCTATAACTTTGTTTCTATGGAAGCATTAAGACAATTGATTACACCCAAAAGCGGAAGGATAACCATAGCCATCCCGGAGGAATATGCCAATAGGCAATTGGAAGTAATCGTACGTCCCCCTATCTTCTGAAGAAACTCTTTCAGAAGACAATGAAAACAAATATGACTTCTCCGACTTAATAGGCAAGCTACAATGGAAAGATGATGCCTTGAAAGAGCAACAAAAACTAAGAGATGAATGGAGATAGGTTTTTGCTTGATAGGCTTATAAGAGAACTCATCATTCATAACTCATAGCTTCTCCCCCCTTATCTTTGCCAAGCAAATTTTACCTGCCCTGCAAGCGGGAATTAAATTTAAAGTTATGGCAGTATTATACAATCGCATCAGCAGCGAAGAGTTGAAGCAACGGATGTTGCAGGAAACAGAACCACGGACAACCATCAGTTTCTATCACTATTTCCCCATCGAGAACCCTAAAGAGTTTAGAGACTTTCTCTACCTCAATATGGACATGCTTGGTGTATTCGGACGTATCTACGTTGCCAATGAAGGCATTAATGCACAGATAAGTGTTCCCTCCAACAACTTCGAGGCATTCAAAACATTTCTTTATTCGATAGAACCCTTAAACGGTCTGCGCATTAACATTGCCGTTGATGATGATGGTAAAAGCTTTTGGGTACTGAAGATTAAAGTACGTGAGAAAGTGGTGGCAGATGGCATTGATGACCCAAGTTTTAGTATGGAAAACAAAGGTAAGTATGTGAATGCCGAGCAGATGAATCAGTTGCTGGAAGAAAAAGACACTATCGTAATTGATATGCGCAACCATTACGAATATGAAGTAGGACACTTTGTGAATGCGCTCGAAATACCATCAGACACCTTCAGGGAACAATTACCCATGGCAGTAGATATGATGAAGGGTAATGAAGACAAGAACATCATCATGTACTGCACAGGTGGAATACGTTGCGAGAAAGCAAGTGCCTATATGTTGCACAATGGTTTTAAGAATGTTTTTCACCTTGAGGGAGGCATCATCAACTATGCACAACAGATTAAGAAAGAAGGACTGGAAAGTAGGTTTATAGGAAAGAACTTTGTATTTGATAACAGGCTTGGCGAAAGGATTACGGAGGATGTGATTGCCAAATGTCACCAATGCGGACAACCTGCCGACAGTCATACTAACTGCAAAAATGATGGCTGCCATCTGCTTTTCATTCAGTGCGAGAGATGTGCCGCAGCGTACGAAGGTTGCTGTACAGAAGAATGCCAGACCATCTATAATCTACCAGAAGAAGAACAAAAGAAGCTAAGAGAGGGTATTGATAAAGGGAATATGGTGTTTAATAAAGCAAAGGCTAGATTAAGACCAAGACTTAATAGTGATTAGTGTTTAGTTGTTAGTGATTAGTAAGCGGTTTCAAGTTACTAGATATTGGTTATCAGTTGCCAGTGGATGAATTTAGCAATAAATTAAAGATTCACAACTAATCACTAAACGATAATCATTAATCACTAATTTGTGGAACGCCATTTGTATTATCTACTTAAAATAAAAACAATGAAAAGATTATCTAGCTTAATAATGATGCTGCTTATAGTCGGCATTACAACTATAGCCAATGCGGCTCAAAACACTTGGCCCAAAGAAATACCATTAGCAAATGGTGGAAAGATTGTCATCTATCAACCACAACCAGAGAGCCTGAATGGAGTGGTATTGTCTGCAAGAGCAGCCGTTTCTATAGCCACTACGGCTGATGCCGACCAAACTTTTGGAGCCATCTGGTTTGATGCCAATCTACAGACAGACAAAGACGCCCGTACCGGCACATTGGAGAGCCTCGTCATTAAAGAAGCAAAGTTTCCTGCAATAAAAGATGCAGCTCAGTTGCAACAGTATAAACGTATACTAGAAAATGAAGTTCCAAAATGGGATTTGCAGTTTTCGCTAGATCAGTTAGTGACCTCTGTTCAACAAACAAATCAATTAAATGAACCCAATCTTAAGAATGATGCACCAAACATTATTTATAAAGACAGGGCTTCTACCTTATTAGTACTAGATGGTCAACCCAAACTACAGTTAGACAATCAGTCAGGTATGCAGAAGGTAGTTAACACACCCTCTACTATCGTATTAAACCCCGATGACAACTTATATTACTTATATGGCGGTGGTATATGGTACAGTTCAAGAAACATTTTGAACGGATGGAGCTATACACCCAATCCTCCAAGCAGGATTCAGCAACTAGATGCCCAACTTCAACAACAAGTATCTAAGAATACGGATGCAAACAGTA
>CANGFK010000178.1 GCA_947452925.1 Chitinophagaceae bacterium
CACGATTAACGGGGCACATATTGCCACAGTACAAGTGATAAATAACCTTGGAAGAATAGTAAATATTGTCAACTTCAAGGATGCATCCTCTCCAATTATTGCTATAGATGGTCTTGCGGCAGGTTCATATCGCTTACGTGTTCAGGCTACAGATGGAACACTGAGCAGCATTGGTTTTATTAAAGAATAGACAGACACACCCTTGCGTGATCATAGTTTGATACAAGTGCGGCTTTACTACCTAGTAATAGCTGCACTTTTTTTATACGGTTGATTCTAAAGAATTAGAATACATCCAATCCAACCTGTAACTGCATAATCAGTAACCCCTTTGAGGTTAATCTATTAATACTTTTCAAACCAATCGAACTTCTCCTTGATTATCCTGTCTTTTTCATTGCGGATGTATTGTAGGAATGCACTGGCTGCAGGGGCGTGCTTCTTGCCTTTTAGCCATATCAGGTGCCAGGTACTGGTGATGGGAAATCCCTTTACTGGAATTATGTGTAAGTCGCCATTAACAAGTTCATTCTTCAAACCTATCAGTGGCATAATGGAGTAGCCGAGTCCTGCAATCACTGCCTGCTTTACTGCTTCGTTGGTTGTTAGCTCCAGCTTCTTTTGTACCGGCAAACTGTTCTGCTCAATATATTTTTCCATCACATGCCTTGTGCCCGAACCTACTTCTCGGTAGATGAGTGGCAGGGTTTCAAATATTTCCTTGTCATTCAACTTGCGTTTTTGCTCGTGTTCTTTATTGCCAATGAGGTAAAGTTTGTTCTGCATCAACTCCACCGACTCAATTGCCAAATCTGTTGGCAAAACAGATACTAAAGCAAAATCTACCTCATTCTTGGTTAAGGCTTCAATCACTTTGGCTTTGTTGGTTACATCGAGCATCAACTCAACCCCTTCGTTCTTTTTTAAGAAGTCTGATAAGAAATAGGGGATTACATATTTGCCAGTAGAGACAACAGATAGCTTCAACTTGCCAATCAACTTTCCTTTAAAAGCTAGGGTTTTAAAGTCTATAGCATTTACTTCATTAATAATATTCTCTGCTGCAAGTGCTACTTCTTTACCAAAATCTGTGATATATAAGCGTCTTCCAACAACTTCTGTAAGGGGAATATCGAACTGATTCTGAAAGTTCCTTAATTGAATAGAAACCGCCGGCTGTGTAAGATACAGCTCCTCTGCTGCCTTGGTAATGCTCTCGGTCTGAGATACTTTAAGAAATATCTGTAGCTGATTTAAAGTATAATTCATAAACATTATTTATGGCAAACATAATAAATATAAATAAAAGTATATCAATTAAAGCCTTCATTTTTGCCTCATCAAATAAAACAAAAAAAATATGCAAAGAGTTACAGTAGCAAAGGGGGATGGTATTGGGCCAGAAATAATGGACGCCACACTAGAAATCATTTTGGCAGCAGGTGCTCAGATTGAAATTGATGAAATTGAAGTTGGTGAGAAGGTGTATCTCTCCGGAAACACTTCTGGTATTGCAAAAGAGTCATGGGATATTATCCGAAAGAACAAAATCTTCTTAAAAGCACCCATTACTACCCCACAAGGTGGTGGCTACAAAAGCCTGAATGTGACTACAAGAAAGTTTTTAGGACTATACTCAAATGTTCGCCCATGCAGTAGCCTTCATCCGTTTGTGAGTACCAAACATCCCAAAATGGATATTGTGATTGTACGTGAAAACGAAGAGGATTTGTATGCGGGCATTGAGCACCAACAAACAGATGAAGTAGTTCAATGTCTGAAACTGATTAGCCGCCCTGGTTGTGAAAAGATTATCAGGTATGCCTTTGAATATGCAAAAGTATATGGTAGAAAAAAAGTTACTTGCTTTACAAAGGATAATATCATGAAACAAACAGATGGCTTGTTTCACAAAGTATTCGATGAAATAGCTGCTGAATATCCTGAAATTGAGAATGAACACTGGATTATAGACATAGGTGCGGCTAAGATGGCAGACACGCCTGAGGTTTTTGATGTAATTGTAACCCTCAATTTATATGGTGATGTATTGTCTGATGTGGCTGCACAGATTGCTGGTTCGGTTGGACTTGCCGGTTCTGCAAATATCGGTGAAGAGTGTGCCATGTTCGAAGCAATACACGGTTCGGCACCAAGAAGGGCGGGACAGAATGTTGCAAATCCATCGGGTTTGTTGCAAGGTGCCATACAAATGCTAATTCATATAGGGCAAACGGAAGTGGCTGAGAACGTTCAGAATGCCTGGTTGAAAACAATTGAAGATGGCATTCATACCTACGACATTTATAAGGAGGGCGTGAGCAAGCAAAAAGTGAGTACCAGTGATTTTGCTAAAGCGGTTATTGCCAATCTGGGCAGCAAGCCAACCATCCTGAAATCTGTAACTTATGCAAAAGGAATTACCCTGAATTTGCCTAAATACCAACGCAAGCCTGCGGCTAAAAAGGAATTGGTGGGTGTAGATTTATTTGTGCATTGGGCAGGAACTAGTGCCGACCAACTTGCAGAAAAGGTAAGAGTAATTGGTGCCGATAAAGTGCAGCTTTCCATGATTACCAACAGGGGAATAAAGGTTTGGCCAGAAGGATTTGAAGAGACATTTTGTACCGACCACTGGCGTTGCAGGTTTAAACCGGTTGGTGTGAGTACAATAAACAAAGATGATATTATAAAATTGCTATCAAAAGCCACATGGGTGGGTGTTGATGTTGTAAAAACAGAAAACCTCTATGAGTTTGATGGCAAAGCCGGTTACTCTTTGGGGCAAGGACAATAAGGAGTTGTGAGTAGAGAAATATGAGGTATGAACTATGAAATATGAGTGATACATCAAGCGAGGAAATATCAATTATCAATTAAAAATTATCAATTAAATGGAAAGTTTATCATTAATACAAGGAAAATTCACTGAGAGTGAAGCAGTAGATATTATCAGTAGTATGGTGGAAGTGAAAATAAAATTTCACGAGAATAAGATTACGAATACCAGTAATGAAGAAGACATTAAGATGCAGGAAGCTAGGATTAAAGAGCTGCAGAATGACTTGGCTGCGCTGAAAAAATCTATTGCCGCAAAGGGTGGTAAAATAGAGGTGAAAGCAGTGGTAACGGTGGGATAAACTAGTATTTGTACCAATTGCAGGGTGCAGTCACTTGTGAAGTGGCTGCACCTTTTTGTTTATTTACAGTGTACGGTCATCCTTAAGTTCATTAATAGTAAGAATACCAATGTTGTTATTCCTAATAACAAGGTTGTTATTCTCAATAACAAGGTTGGTATTCTCAATAACAAGGTTGATATTCCCAATAACAAGGTTGGTATTCCTAATAACAACATTGATATTTCCAATAACAAGGTTGCTATTCTCAATAACAAGGTTGGTATTCCCAATAACAACCTTGTTATTCGCTATCAAATGCTCTCTCTTCAGGCGTTAAACAGGCTTTTAGTTCTTACCCGTAAGCATGGGCACAAAGGAGAAATTGTGAAAAGACTCTTCTAACAAGTTGCCATCGGGAAGTTTGGTAATCCGAAGC
The DNA here is from genome assembly GCA_947452925.1 of Chitinophagaceae bacterium. Taxonomy (GTDB): domain Bacteria; phylum Bacteroidota; class Bacteroidia; order Chitinophagales; family Chitinophagaceae; genus Parasediminibacterium. Next base: position 3,559 of record CANGFK010000178.1, read on the forward strand.
ATCCGCTGTTGGTCGCCTTCATCAACAGGTAAAACCATCATGCCACCTGGCTTTAATTGGGCAATTAGTTTGGGCGGAATAAATGGAGCGGCTGCTGTGATAAGGACTTTATCGAAGGGGGCATAGGTGGGCAATCCTTCGAAACCATCCCCATAAAAGAATTTTATATTGAGGTATTTACTCTTGAAATAATAGTTTTTGTGTTGGTCGTACAGCTTCTTTTGTCGTTCGATGGTGAAGACTTTTGCGCCCATTTCTGCAAGAACCGTTGTCTGATAAATGCTTCCTGTGCCTATTTCCAACACCTTATCATTTCTTTTCACCTCCAACAATTGCGTTTGAAAAGCAACGGTATAAGGCTGAGAAATGGTTTGTCCCTCGCCAATAGGAAACGCCCGGTCTTCGTAGGCAATCTTGTCGAAAGCACTATCCAGAAAGAAATGTCTAGGGATATTATTGATAGCATCTAGTACTTCCTGACTGGTAATTCCCCTGCCTTTCAATATCTCTACCAGTTGTTTGCGAAGTCCTTTGTGTTGGTAGGTGTCAGCGTATTGTCTCATAATTTCTACAAACTTAAGTATGCCTTTGTCTCAATAATTTTTGGTGGAAAGAAATACAATCAGCTATGAAATTACTAACGCATTTTTCTAAGGAATAGTATAATCTACCCCTGCTTGCTTTAATAGTTCATCCATTACCTGACTAACAATCAGTGTTTGCTGATGCGGCACAAGTGCACTTTCTGTTAAGTTGTTCTCCAGACAATGCATCACCTCCATAATTTCATATTCAAACCCATTGGTTGGGTGTGGTATGCTATATGATTTGAAAGTACCATCATGTAGTATAACACTAAAATCGGTAGCCATATACCAAGGCGAATCCACTTTTATCTTTCCTTTTGTCCCTATTATGTTCGCCTCAATTGGCGTTTGTACCGTTACTGCCGAAAAAAGCTGAGCCGTAGCATCGTTGGTGTAATGTAAAATGATATTGGCATATTCGTCTATTCCGTTGTGAGCCAGCTTGGAGAGACTCTTGATGGAAGAAGGTTTGCCCAATAATAAAGTAGCTAATGAGATGGGATATACGCCAACATCCAGAATAGAACCGCCGCCCAAAGCCTTGTTGAAAAGTCTGCTATCAGCGTCAAATGGTGTAGAGAAGCCAAAGTCTGCTTGAACATATTGGACTGAACCGATAATATCCTTAGCAATAATCTCTTTTATCTTTTGAATGAAGGGCATACAGGCGGTCCACATGCCCTCCATCAAGAAAAGATTATTCTTTTGAGCCAGTTTAATCAGTTCTTGCGTCTGAGAAAAGCTCATTGTCATTGGCTTCTCACAAAGAACAGACTTGTTGTGTTGAAGGCAAAGCATAGCTTGTTCAAAATGAAACACATGAGGAGTGGCGATGTAGATGACATCTATATTGGGATCATTTACTAATGAGAGATAATTGTCGTAATAAACAGAAGCGTTGAATTTATTGGCAAAAGCCTTTCCTTTTTTCATGTCCCGTGAGGCAACAGCATAAAGGCAAGCGCGAGGGGTAGAAACTAATGCTGTACAAAACTTGTCGGCTATCCTGCCTGCACCTAGTATACCCCAGTTGATTTGTTTTTTCATTTTTTAAACTAAAATTTACCGCAAAGAAAACCAAGGCTCGTCCAATAAACAGAGTAAAAAAGAAAACACAAAGGAAAATATTTAGAATTAAACTGTTAATCTAAATATTCCCTTTGTGTTCTTTGCGAAATAGCTCTGTGACCTTTGTGGTTACTTTCTATTCTTTTATTTCAATTGCATGTCTTCGATGATGCCAGCAATCTTAGCTTTCAATATTGCATATTTCTCATCAAATTCTTCTCTGCTTGCAAGTGTTGTGTTTACGCTGAAATAGAACTTGATCTTAGGTTCAGTGCCACTAGGACGAGCAGAAACCTTGCTGCCATCAGCTGTTACAAATTGCAACACATTGCTTTTTGGTAAACTGATTGGCGTTTTTTCACCAGTCAACAAGTTTGTTTCAACCTGCAATTGATAGTCATACAATGTTACAACTTTGCTTCCGTTGATGCTAGCAGGAGGGTTGTCGCGATAGCCTGTCATCATATCCGCAATCTCTTTCTGACCGTTCATGCCTTTTTTGGTAATACTGATAAGGCTTTCATAATAGAACCCATATTGAATGTACAGGTCAATCATTTTATCAAACAAAGTCCTTCCTTTTGCCTTTTCATAAGCAGCCATCTCACACATGATAGCTACTGCACTTACAGCATCTTTATCACGGATGTCATTACCAATCATCAATCCGAAACTCTCCTCGCCACCTATTACATAGTTCTTTTCCCCTTGAAGTTCTTTTATCTTTTCAGCTATCCATTTAAAGCCAGTCAACACATTGTAACAAGCCACATCGTTCTTTTCAGCGATTACATTAATCATTTCTGTCGTAACGATAGTTGAAATCACCATGTCGTTTGGCTGCGCAATACCCTTGCTTTTTCTAGCTTCAATGATGTATGCAAAAGCCAGAACAGCCGTTTGGTTACCATTCATCAAGACCCATTCGCCTTTATGATTCTTCACACCCACACCCACACGGTCAGCATCGGGGTCAGTGCCACAAAGTATATCAGCATCCAGTTCTTTGGCTTTTGCCAGACCAATGCTCATCGTTTCTGTTTCTTCAGGATTAGGATAAGCCACCGTAGGGAAGTTACCATCCGGTGTGGCTTGTTCAGCAACAACATTTACATTGGTAAACCCATAAGCTTCTAATACTTTCGGAACAAGCATAATACCAGTACCATGAATGGGGGTGTACACAATTTTCAGGTCGTGTTCTTTAGCAATTACTTCAGGGTAAACACTTAGTCCCTTAGCCATTGCGATGTAGGCATCATCCATTTCTTTTCCTATGATGGTGATGTTGTGATCGCCACCAGTAAACTTGATGTCGTCAACACTTTGTATTGCTTCTACTTCTTTGATAACATTCTTATCATGTGGAGGAACTAGTTGTCCGCCATCATCCCAATAAGCTTTGTAGCCATTGTATTCTTTGGGGTTATGACTAGCAGTACAAACAACACCTGCTTTGCAACCCAAGCGTCTGATGGTAAAACTCAATTCTGGTGTAGGACGTAATGCCTCGAACAGATAGACTTTTATACCATTAGCAGCAAAAATAGAAGCGGTAGTTTCAGCAAAGAAGCGGCTATTATTACGGCTATCATGGGCTATAGCTACTTTCACTTCTTGGTCACCGAAGGTTTTCTTTAAATAATTAGAGAAGCCTTGAGTGGCCATACCTACTGTATATTTATTCATACGGTTGGTACCAACGCCCATTATTCCTCTCAGACCACCTGTACCGAATTCCAGATTAGTATAAAAACTCTCTTCTAATTCATTAGGATTTTCTATTTCCAACTTCTTGATGGCTTCTTTAGTGGCAGCATCATAATTGCCATTAAGCCAAACTTGCACTTTCTCATTTACAGCAGCGTTCATATTCTTTAGTGTTTAATGATTAATGTTTAATGATTAATGATTAATGATTAACGTTTGATGATTATGGTTATTTATTAAACATTAATCAC
>CANGFK010000179.1 GCA_947452925.1 Chitinophagaceae bacterium
CCCATATATCTTCTACTAAAGTTTTCTGTAGTGCCTGTTCTATTTTTCTTGGGCTATCCAACACCAAAACACAATTTGTAGCTGTCTTATTTTTTTTAGCCAATCTGTTAGCAACCTTACTCAGGACTTTTGTAGGTGCTACTCCTACAGAGACTTTTATACCTGTCCACATTTCTACCATTTCTTTAAGATTAATGGCTACTTCATGTAATTTTTCTTTCGGGATATGAGCAAGATTTATAAAACATTCATCAACCGAATAAACTTCTACATTTTCCTTTCCCATTAGTATACGCAAGGTCTCCATTACGCGCCAACTCATATCCCCATATAGGTTATAATTGCTAGAGAAAACAACCACTCCATGTTCTTCTATTAATGACTTCGCTTTAAAATAAGGACCAGCCATCCCCACACCAATTGCTTTTGCTTCATCACTTCTGGCAATAATACAACCATCATTATTACTCAATACCACAACAGGTTTTTCTGCTATATCAGGTCTAAACACCCTTTCGCAAGAACAATAAAAGCTATTACAATCTAATATAGCTATCATCTTTTATATTTTCTTGGCGTATTAAAAGCTGTTAGAGCGGGGTCTATTATATGTATTACACAAGTAACTATCCCCCATGGTTTGTACTCTGTAAATTCTTCTAACGAAATGTTTCCTAAGCAGCTATTAGCTGGTTCCAACCACAATTTATTCATTGTTTGCTTAAAATATCGCACTACCAAATCCCCATTTACCGAGGCCACAACTATTTTTCCAACGCTTATCTTTATACTCCTATCCACAACCAAAATATCACCTGGGTATATCCCAGCACCTGACATTGCATCGCCATTCATTCTAAAAAAGAATGTAGCAGGCTTATTCATTATGAGTTGCTCGTTTAGGTCAATCCCTCTTTCGGCATAGTCATCCGCAGCAGCACCAAAGCCAGTTGCATTTGCAGTTTGTATATCATCCTGACTAAAACTCTTTGTCCCAATGTACTGGGGTTGATAAAAATTTTCATCCATCATAAGTAGCACATTTAAAAATGCTAAATTATATAGCATTTTGTTCTAAAAAAATTATTTTTTAGAACAAGGCTTGAAGTCAATACATACTTTTAAAAATAACCTCGGTCTGGTGTAAAGAATAAAAAAAGGTGTAAATCAGAAGATAAAATGTCTAACATTCTATCACTAATTTACACCTATGCTTGTGAAGACTATTTATATTACCCTACCTCATATCTCCTCCACAATAACCTCCTCTTCCCTTTCATCATTCCATTCAACTATGAAATTATTTCTTCCTTCACCAATAAGAAGCGTCATGTAACGCTGTTGAGAAAGTTCCAGCAAGGATAGAAAAAGAAATAAAGCATGAATTCTATCTTTACAAAGCTCAAATATCTGCTCAAAAGCAACTTTCTTTTCTTTTCTTACCAATTCAAGCATGTGCTCACGACTACCATCCATTGTATAGTTGTAGCGAACAACGGTGTGCACAGGCTTATTCTGACGTTCATTTACCCTAGCCATTACCTTCTCAAACGCCTTCATCAGCTTGAACATAGTAATCGCCTGAATCTCAGTTCCTTCGCCACTTTCCTCCCCAATTGCTGTTAACTCTTGTTGAAGATTACCCCGTTTCACCATCAGTAAACGTTCCGCTTCCATCTCAGCCATCTTTAGAGAAGCCTCCTTGAAACGTTTATATTCTAATATTTTATCAACTAGTTCTTTGCGAGGGTCAATTTCATTGCCATCTGGGTCAATCTCTTTACGAGGCAACAGCAACCTTGCTTTGATACGCATTAAAGTAGATACAAAAAGAATAAACTCACTACTCAATTCAATATTCAACTGCTCTTGTGAATGTATAAAATCCAAGAAGTCAGCCATAACTTTCGAGATGGGAATATTATATATATCCAACTCATCTCTCTCAATAAAGAAAAGCAAAAGGTCAAATGGACCTTCAAAGTGCTCGAGTTTTATCTGATAGTTTGTTGTATTCAACTCAGAAGTTTTAAATTTTGTATTTTAAATTTTAAATTGAAGCATTCCCTGCGCGCGCTCTTTCTTCCGACTTACCACTTATGACTTTTTACTTACGACCATCCCCTGCCAATTCTGTATAATACTGATGAAAATAGGGTATTGTTTCAATGCCTTTGTAAAAGTTATATAAATCAAACTTTTCATTAGGGCTATGAAGGTTATCACTATCTAAACCAAAGCCCATAAACACAATCTTGATACCTAATTCTTGCTCAAACAATGCACAAATAGGGATACTGCCTCCACCACGAACAGGGATTGGAGCTTTACCAAATGTAGTGGCAATTGCCTTTTCTGCAGCCTTATAAGCAATGCTATCTATGGGAGTTAAATAAGGTTCACCACCATGATGTTCCCAAGCGTTTACTGTTACTCCTGCGGGTGCCTTACTCTTGAAAAAAGCAATTAACTTCTCAGTAATCTTTGCAGAGGACTGATTTGGAACCAACCGAGCAGAAATTTTTGCATACGCCTTAGAAGGCAAAACTGTTTTTGCACCCTCTCCTGTATAACCACTCCATATACCGTTTACTTCCAAGGTGGGTCTTATACCAGTTCTTTCATTGGTGGTATACCCTTTTTCTCCCCACAGACTCGTCACCCCCAAGTCGGTCTTATATTCCTCTTCATCATAAGGGGCTTGAGCCATCTTCACTCTTTCTTCTGTAGATGCTTCTATTACGTCGTCATAAAATCCGGGTATTGTAATGTGATTATTTTCATCGTGACAAGCTGCAATTAGTTTAGCAAGAATTGTTGCTGGATTAGCCACTGCACCACCATAAACACCGCTATGTAAATCTCTATTTGGACCAGTAATCTCTACTTCAATGTAGCTAAGACCACGCACGCCTGTATCGATAGAAGGATTTTCCATACTCAACATAGAAGTATCGCTTATCAATATTACATCAGACTTAAGTAATTCTTTATGTTCCTTAACAAATGTGGCAAGATTAGGGCTCCCAATCTCTTCTTCACCTTCAATAATAAACTTAACATTATTGGAAAGTGTATTTGTTTTAAACATCGTTTCAAATGCTTTTATGTGCATATACACTTGCCCCTTATCATCGCAAGCGCCTCTTGCAAATATTTTTCCATCAATGATGGTTGGGTCAAAAGGGCCACTATTCCACAAATTAAGAGGATCAACAGGTTGTACATCATAATGTCCGTAAACCAAAATGGTAGGTTTTGTTGGGTCCACATTTTTTTCACCATACACCACCGGATGTCCTGCAGTTGGGTGTATTGTCACAACGTCTGCACCCGCTTCTAGTAACCTTTGTTTTACAGCTTCTGCACAGGCAAGCATATCTGGCTGGTTTTCACTTTTAGAACTTATACTAGGTATTCGCAGCAAGTCCAATAGTTCCGACAAAAAGCGATTTTTGTTGTTTTCTTGATAAATTTTCCAAGTGTCCATAATTATTTTATTTAGTTAATTGAAACCTAGTGATATTTGTAGGCAGCGAATTTAATCTTATCTTATTCTTAATAAACAAACAATTTTAAACAATACAACAATGAAAAGATTACTAACAGTGGGATTATGTGTTTTGGTATTAGCTAGTTGCAAAAAAAGCACATCCTCAACGCCCTCCAATCCATATTTTCCCATTACCACAGGAAATTTTTGGAAATATACCAAGGTAGATGCAACGGTTACCGATTCGGTATCATCCTACACAGTTACAGTTTTAAGTAATGACAGCATAATTAATGTATACAACGCTGATAGTAGCATCAAAACGCCTACCCATTACAAAGTTCTTAGCGACACCTCCAAGAAACACGTTTATCTATACAGAAGCAATGCAGATAGTAGTTTCAGAAGAGGAATTTTTGCCAACCTAAAAGGTATTCCAGACGTAGAAGAAAAGTATTACGTTAAAAATATTCCTGTTGGTGGTTCATGGAATGACACCGCAGTTACTACATTATTCAATAACAAAGTGCCAATAGTATTCAAACATACTATTTCCAGTCTTGACACCAGCATCACTGTTTCAGGGAAAGTTTACACCAAAGTTGCTCATGTTGCATTAGACTTGATATCTCCCCCTCCATACAATTTTGGAAGAGTTGGCGGAGGAGATTTTTACTATGCAGAAGGAATTGGCTCAATTCAATATTCATTTGTTGTATCTATTCCATTGGCAAGCATCAACATCAATCAAACTGAAAGAATAACAGAATACAGCATCAAATAGTCCCTCATTTAAATTAGCTAAAAAAGGCTGCTCCTATTCCGGGCAGCCTTTTTTATTGATACTAATTATCCTCAACTATTGAACACTCAAATACGGTGAAATCTTCTGGTACAGCGCTTCCTTAATGAATACAATCATTTTTATCCCTTCAACAGTCTTGTAATTGCCGTGTTGTATCCTATATAAAACAATTGCTTTCGCCACATCCCTCGTGATATATGGTTGATTACTGAGGTCATAATCTGTAGCTGTATTTATATTAATGGTGGTGAGTACCGGATTATTTAGTTTAAAATAAGGAAGCATCAGCACCAAAGCAGAATCACTCATGCCATACGTTTCTTTCACTTGGTCTACGCTGATAAAGCCACCTAATCGTTCCCGATACTTCATTATTCTATACACCAACCCATTGCCCATGCCCGGAATAATGCGCAACTCTTCCAAAGTGGCGGTATTAATATCAACAATACTTGGTTTGATGGCTGAATATTTATACGGAACATATTCTTTCTTCTTATAACCTGATTGAACAGAAGTAATATGCACATAAGGCATCAACCGCTCTGCTTCTTCTGGTCGCAATCCCCAAATCTTTTTAATATCCCCTGCTTCTCTAAATTGTCCTCCTTTGCTACGATAGTTCAGAATGGTATGTATTGTTTTATCTCGCAGCCCAAGCTTATGCCAACCAGCTTCATCAACTGTATTTGGATCGAAGCTAAAAGGTTCAAAAACAGTATTTTCTTGAGAAGGATAAGGCGCATACTTGGTCGTATACTCCTTGCGATGATAACCACTGTCTGTACCTACTTTCTGCAGTTTATGCACAGCATCCTCCATCGGTGGCAAATGCTTTTTCCCTTTAATCAGATAGGGCAAAGCAATAAAAACGCCTATCACAACGGATAGGATAATGGCAGCAGTTCTTTCTTTTTTAGAGAAACTGAAGTAATCTTTAATAACCTTTTTGATAGCCATTACAAATGGTTTATCTTAAAATGGCAGCTACTTCATTTTAATTGTGAGTCCGTCGTATGCTAAACAAATCCCATCAGGCAATTCATTATTTATAGCATTATGTAAGCCAAGCTGGTGGCTGATATGAGTAAAATACGTTTGTTCAATCCCCAGTTCCTGAACTATTTCTATTGCTTCACTCAACGTAAAGTGCGATATATGTTTCTCTCTTCTCAAGGCATTCAATACCAGCACATCACTTCCTTTTATCTTTTCCTTTTCCGCATCATCAATGCGGTTTGCATCAGTGATGTAGGTAAACCGCCCGCCAATTCTATACCCATAAACAGGCATTTTCATGTGCCATACCAAAATGGGAATAATCTCTATATCGCCTATTTTGAAGGGCGTTTCATCAATCGTGTGCAGTACAACATTGGGCGTTCCCGCATATTTCTTTTCCTCAAAGGCATAATAAAATTCTCTTCTCAGATAGCCTTCCGTCAATGAATTTGCATAGAGATGTATGGACGTTCCTTGAAAATAATTGTAGGGTCTGATGTCATCCAATCCCCCAATATGGTCTTTGTGGGGGTGTGTAAAAAGTACTGCATCAAGTTTTGTATTGTTGATGCGTAACATCTGATACCTGAAATCGGGGGTTGTGTCTATGACGAAGCTGGTTGTAGCAGATTGTACCAGAATGCTGCTTCTTAGTCGGTTATCTTTAGAATTATCAGATGTACATACCTCACAGTTACACCCAATCATCGGAACACCTGTGCTGGTGCCAGTGCCAAGAAAAGTAATTGTTATGGGGATATTATTCACCGCTCAAAGCTAGGCAAAGAATTAGTTCTGATACAAAGCTATTTAGATATGTTTTCTCAAGATTTATATATATTTTTCCAAAAACAAGATATAGTTTCTCAAGATTTAGGTATATTTTCCGAAGATTTATATATGTTTTCTTGAAAATGATATATGTTTTTCCAAAAACAAGATATGTTTTCTCGGAAACTATATATGTTTTCTCCGGATTTATATATGTTTTCTCAACTTTCTTATATAAACGTAAAATGGAATGATATAAACGGGAAGAAAGGGTTATTAAATTGAGGAAATGCTAACTAAAAAACTTTCTTAAGTATAGCAATACTATGTGCTTGCTGTGACTATGTAGTTGAATCGGGAGAATCGGGAGAAATAACGACTTTCTTATTCACTTCATCAAACAGTCGCTGACTTTCGATGGTCAGTTTGTCGTAATGAATCGTTATCTGAGGAATTAAATCGAGTAGTGTATTAATGCGCCCTTCCACATCCAGAAACTTATTTAGTACCACCACCTTCTTGGCTTCCAGCAAGCACCATCCACTCTGAAAGTTACCCCTTTCATAGCGTATCACATAGTCGCTTTGCGACAATATCGCTTCTAACTTCTGTAAGGTCTGTTGATTAAATTTCATTTCCTCAATTTTATTGCTTTACACTAACAACTAACCACTAACAACTATTTACTCACCATTTTCACCACAGGAATAATCATCTCTTCCAAACTAATTCCCCCATGTTGAAAGGTGTTTTTATAATAATTCACAAAATGATTGTAGTTATTCGGGTAACACAAAAACCCGTCTTCCTTTGCAAAAATATAGGAAGAATTTACATTGGGCACAGGTAATCCTGCTTCACGTGGGTCACGGAAAGCCAACACATCCTTGGGCTCATAGTTCAAATTGCGACCATGCTTGTAGCGAAGATTTGTAGTCGTTTGTTTGTCCCCAATTACCTTACTAGGCTTCTTCACCCGCACCGTTCCATGGTCTGTTGCTACCACCAATTTAATCTTTTTGTCAGCAATCTTTTTCAA
>CANGFK010000180.1 GCA_947452925.1 Chitinophagaceae bacterium
AGAAGATGGTGCAGGAGATGCGGCTTTTGCAAACAACGATACCTACCTAGAGAAAGGAATCAAAGTAGTCTCACGTAAAGAGCTTTTGCAACAAAGTGACATCGTGTTTTCTATTCAGTTACTAACCCCAGAAGATGAAATGTCCCTTAAGCCCAATGCAGTGCTTTTAGGTGTGTTCCAACCCTTATTCCAGTTTAAAACAATTCAAACATGGAGTAGTAAGGGATTAACGACCTTCAGTTTAGATATGCTTCCTCGTACAACCAGAGCACAAGCAATGGACGTATTGAGTAGTCAAGCGAATATTGCCGGCTATAAAGCAGTATTAACCGCAGCAACATTATTCCCACGTTATTTCCCAATGTTCATGACCGCAGCTGGTAGCATTCCTCCCGCTAAAGTATTGATACTTGGTGCAGGTGTAGCTGGTCTTCAAGCCATTGCAACAGCAAAACGCTTGGGTGCAGTGATTGAAGTATTCGACACACGTCCTGCTGTTAAGGAAGAGGTAATGAGCTTGGGTGCAAAGTTTGTAGAAGTTGAAGGTGCGGCTGATGCAAGCAAAGCAGGCGGATATGCTGTAGAACAATCCGAGGAATACAAACAAAAGCAACAACAAAAACTAGCTGAGTCTGCTGCCAAAGCTGATATTGTTATAACCACAGCACAAATCCCTGGCAAAACAGCCCCTATATTATTGTCCGAAGCGATGTTGGATAATATGAAAGCAGGTAGTATAATCATAGATATTGCATCTGCAACTGGTGGTAATACTCCATTCACTAAGAACAATGAAACAATTGTAAGAAAGGGCGTTACCATCTATGGTAACAGCAACCTTCCTAGTACAATGGCATTCGATTCCAGCAAGTTATACGGCAAGAATGTATTAAATTTCTTACAACTAATATTGACAAAAGAAGGAGAAATAAACCTCAATTTCGAAGATGATTTAGTAAAAGGAAGTTGCATCACCTATGGTGGCGAAGTCGTAAATGACAGAGTAAAAGCACTACTTTAATGGTTAGTCAATCAATTAATCATCTATTATTAACAATTAAATATTAAATAAATGGAATACATACTCAACTTTATAAATAATAGTCAACAGATAATATACATTGTTATCTTGATGATATTCTTAGGTATCGAAGTAATTGGTCGTGTACCAAGCGTACTACATACGCCCCTTATGAGTGGTGCAAATGCAATTCACGGAGTAGTAATTATTGGTGCTATCATTGTAATGGGTAAAGCAGCTGATACAAATTATACTGCAATTGGACTTGGTTTTCTTGCCGTAGTTCTAGGTACGCTAAATGTGGTTGGTGGTTTTGTAGTTACTGACAGAATGTTGGAAATGTTTAAGAAGAAGAAATAAAAAAAACAAATACAAGATTAACAATATTTAACACTAATCACTTAACGTTATAAACATGGAACTTAACATACTTACTATCTGCTATTTAATTGGCTCAATTACCTTTATACTAGGTTTAAAAATGCTTTCCAATCCTGCAACTGCCCGTAAAGGTAATTTGATTGCAGCAGCAGGTATGGCTATAGCAATTGCTGGAACTATCTTCTTATACAAAGATGAAGATGGAGTAGGATTACATAATTATGGTTTTATTTTCGGTGGCTTAGCCATTGGAACCTTGGTTGGCTTCTTAGCTGCCAAGAAAGTTAAAATGACTGCTATGCCAGAAATGGTTAGTCTTTTCAATGGTATGGGAGGTGCTTGTGCTGGCTTGATATCCATAATTGAGTTTGGTCATATTTCAACAGAATTGGGGTCAGGCAAATCTTTTCATGGCACATTATTGATTATCTTCTTGGGATTAATCATTGGTTCAGTTTCCTTCGCAGGAAGTATGATTGCCTGGGGGAAATTAAATGGCAAGGTAAAAGACTTTTCTTTCCCTGGTCAGCAGATACTAAATACAATCATGCTATTTGTAATGATTTGCATTGCTGGCTATTTAGTGTTAAGTATTACACCAAGCAATTCTTACTTATTCTACGTTATCCTCACAGGTGCATTATTCTATGGTGTTATGTTCGTGTTTCCTATTGGTGGGGCAGACATGCCAGTTGTAATATCACTACTAAATTCCTTTACTGGTGTGGCTGCAGCTTGTGGTGGTTTTCTATACAACAATAAGGTAATGCTTACTGGTGGTATTCTTGTAGGAGCAGCTGGTACATTATTGACTATCCTGATGTGTAAAGCAATGAACCGTAGTTTATTGAATGTATTGATTGGCTCTTTTGGTGCGGGGAACAAAGCAGGTGCTTCTCAACAAGGTGCTAGTGGCGGAACTTACAAAGAAATCTCTATTAGTGATTCTGCAATGGTTATGGCCTATGCAAATAGGGTTGCAATAGTACCGGGCTATGGCTTGGCCGTAGCTCAAGCTCAACATATCTGTCACGAACTAGAGAAGCTTCTTGATGAAAAAGGTGTTGAAGTTATCTATGCAATACACCCTGTTGCTGGTCGTATGCCAGGTCACATGAACGTTTTGTTGGCTGAAGCAGATGTCAGCTATGACAAATTGTTAGAAATGGAAGATGCCAATGATTTATTCAAAACAACAGATGTGGTTCTGATTCTAGGGGCTAATGATGTTGTGAACCCTGCTGCTAAAAATGACCCTGCTTCTCCGATTTATGGTATGCCAATCTTAGAAGTTGAATTAGCTAAAAATGTAATTGTCAATAAGCGTAGTATGAAACCTGGCTATGCAGGTATAGAAAATGCCTTATTCTTCCAACCAAAGACATCTATGCTTTTTGGAGATGCAAAGGGAGTTTTACAACAATTGGTAAGTGAAATAAAGAGTTTGTAATACTAAAGCTCAACTTTAATAAACTAAAAAGGGATAAACTTAATTGTTTATCCCTTTTTAGTTATGCAGTAACCTTGTTATTTTTTAGAATGAAAACTGTTGAGGAGCTAACCAAGATAGGCTGATTTCATCGGGTACTTTCATTCTTTCAGCAATTCTTTTATATCTGTTTGCAAGAGTGCAGAGATAGTCCTGCGTTTTACTAGCACCGTCTTTCAAGCCCGTAAGTGTTTCTATTTTCCAAAGCGCTACCAGATGCTCTATAATACTCGCATAATCCCAAGTGGTATATATGCCTATTTTCTGTGTGATGGCAGAGAAGTCAACAAACATATTTTTGTTCTTTCCACCTTGATCCATCAATACAGCTGGCATTGCAATTTGCTTACGCATCATTTGATCAAAGGCACTTAAGGCCCCATTAGGATCAATCTCAAAAATTTTGGACATAAATGATTTATACGCTTTTTCATGCCTTGCTTCATCCCCAGCGATGGTTTTACATATTTTTGATAGTGTAAAATCTCCAGCTTTATCAGCAAGTTTTCCTGTGTTCACGTGAGAAATTCTAGTAGCTCTTTCTTGAAATGAAGTATAAACTATAGCTTGGTATGGATCATGATTAGTATTAGGATTGAATCCGTTATAGATAAGTCTATGAATAGTTTGCTCCACTTCCTTCATATCGCATCTTCCAGAAAGGTATAGGTATTTATTCAATAGGTCGCCGTGCCTATTTTCTTCAGCAGTCCAAGCTCTTGACCATCTAACCCAACCATTGGGACTAGTCAGGTTTCTTTCTGTATTAACCATTAAGTTAAAATAAGTCTGATAACTAGGCAATGCTTCCTCTGTTATCATATTTCCTACCAAAGAAGTTATTACAGAATCAGGTATTGCAGCAGTTCTTTCCCTTAGCTGTTTAATTTGATCTAGGGCGTCTTCCTGAGACATCTCAGGTAAAAAATCTGTAGGCTGCCAGCATTCATCAGGATCAACCAAAGTTGTTTCAATGGTTTCAGAAACAAATCCCTCTAACATGCCAATAACTTCCATATTCTTGGCCAACTCGTTACTCTCTTCTTTTTGCATTGTATGTTTATTACTGTAAAATAATTTAAGTCGCCAAAGATAGACGCTGAAATTGAGTAAAGTATTAAATTAAAGTTTCGATAACCGTTATTTTATGTAATAGCGCTTTTTACTAGCTATGTATTTATCATTGATAACACTACTCATCGACTTATTATAAACCTTGCTTTCTACCCACGAAATGATATCTAAATAAGCAAATGCCCGCGTTTCAAACCTACTTTTTTCATACTTTTTGATGATACCAAGAAACACTTCAAACTCATCATGCAATTTTCTTGGGGATATGTTGAAGGACTTTCTTAAAAATTTAAACATCTCCTCTTCTATAACCGTAAGATTTTTCATTTTGGCCATGAACCTGTATACAGACTTAATCAGATATTCTATTATCTCAGTGTTACCAAGTTCATAATGCGCCATCAAATGCATTAACCTTGCATAGCACTGTAAATCGTTTCTCAGCCCCACCTGATCATTGATTATTTTTTGAAGATAATCAATACAGGTTGCATAATCTCCATGCCCAAAATAAAGCGTAGCAAACTTATAGTTAAAAACTAATATTCTATGCCTGTCCACATAAAGGGCATATTCCTCTAATTTTTCCTCAATAACTTTAATCAGGGACAAGCCCTCACTAAACGTCCCCAACATAAGGTGTTGATTAATTTTGGCACTATTGATATAGATAAAAGTATGTACCCGAAAATTATCGTGCTGATTGGCTAAAGGAGTGCTTGAGAATGCCTCAAACTCTTTTAAAGTGATTTCAAATTTTTCAAAATTCCTCAAATCAAAATGTGCATTCAGCAGGTTGTGCATTCCTTTTATATAATGCCCAATCTCTACAGCTTTCATTATTTCCTCAGCATTAAACAAATCTGCCCATTTCTGACTGTATCTGTAATACATCAAGAAATCTTGTCTGATAAATGCATACCAAACATAACTCTGATAGAAGTACAACTTCTCGTAAAAGCCGGCTTCTGAGATATTTATTTTAGGAAGACTTTCCTTAAAAAACTTCTTAACATCTACCTCATCTTCCTCGTTTCTTGCATGCCCATTTTTTACATACCAACCATATAAGAGCAATGCCAAATTAGAAAGTTTTGCAACTCTGCTAATATGGTCTGCAACTTCCATAGCTTCTGTAGCTAGGTTCGCCGTTTTCTCTAAAGTACTTCGTGTAATGTGTAGCGTTTCAATTTTCTTCTCCAATGAGATAACCTGCGTCAAAAAGCTAAACTTGTAATTAACTCTTGCTATTTCTTTAACACGTTCCAATGTCCTGAGGCTTTGGTGCTTCAGTCCTTTATTATAGAGTATCCGAGCATAATCCAATTGCTCATTTAATTGGAGATCTATATTATCCGTATTCTTGAGTAATCTGAGACTGGATAAAATTTGCTTGTACAAATGCGCTTTAAGGTTAGCTAATTGCGGCTTTTCAATAGTTGGCAATCTTCGGAGTAATAATTTCTCATCGTAGTCGTGCAACTTATCTAGTGCATCAAAAAGTTGAATAATTTTCAAGTCTTCCTTGGCAGAACTTCTTTTGATATAAAGCTTAAAATGCCTCTTTTCAGACTTTTCCAGTGAGTGAATGAGTTGATATAATATGTCTGAATTTCGATTGGGCATCATTAAAAAATGTAATAAAAACTTACAAGCTAAACCTTCAAATTGCAACAACTAAAAATTGATTCACAACTTTAGTAATGTCGTCAAGTACTAAAGTGGAAAAGCAAATAACTCTCTGGAGTGTACATGCTTTTTAACCTAGACTAAGAATGATACTTAAATTACAGTCAAACCGAGATAATATCTAAAGCAACTTCTTAGCTTCTATGCTTATTACTTCACTTACAACCTCGTGCAACTTACCCCTTCTATCTTCCGCTAAAAACTCTAAAATTGCTTTATTAAAACTAGTGCCAGTCGCATCGGGTGGTATGACTGTTCCTACCTGGCTCAGCAACAATAGATTTTGCTCTTTCAAGTTTTTCACTGCCTCCCAAGCTTCAGCACTTACATAAATCTGCTGAGAGATGTTATATGTAAACTCTTCATTGATATTTTGAACGATGGCCAATTGCATGTCTCTAGCACTAAACTCAGGGTTACTTACCCTACTTATAATACTTGGAATTGATATTCTTTGTACCAACAAAGCCAAACGTTCGTAGGCTTGCAACTGCATAATCTTGGACCCCTCTACTTTTTTTCCATCTTCAATTACAGACTTCCTCTGCAAATAAATTAGCCATGCCACAACACTCGACACACATACTGCTACAAAAGTGATTACAAAGATTGAACTAGTATCCATACATCCATTTTATGATAGCCACAAAAATAGTGAAAAAGAGGTTCTCAGCTAGTGTTGTTTAAATGTAAAAAACACATTTATAATAATCCACATATCAAAAAACAACGAATTAAAAGTCTATTCTAAGAAAGTAGAGACCTAATAAAATTGCATACTAGAGAACTAGTGATTAAGAGCATATTCTTTTTTTACAATCATTAGTCAAGGGCAATCCCAAAATCTGTCTTTGTCTACGTGATTCTTTCTAAGAAAATATCATTTAAATCATGGGTTTTATTATTAGAATAATTACTTGCATTGCTAAATACGAACTTAATTACTACTTTTACAACCAATAATCAGGATTTTTATCCTATTAGTTATTTTTAATCGATAACAATCAACAATTTACAATGAACATTTTAATAGGGGACGATCACAGTGTGGTGAGAAAGGGAATTATTATGATTCTTTCTGCTGCTTATCCAAATTCTCACATTGAAGAAGCCTCTGATGGTGCTGAAATCATTAAAAAGATAAACAACAAGCCTTGGTCAGTTATCATTACAGATCTTTCTATGCCGGGGCGTTCAGGCTTGGAAGTTGTGAAATTTGTAAAAGAGCATTTTCCTAAAATCCCTGTGCTAATATTGAGCATGCATCCTCCAGAACATTATGCTTTACGTGCTTTTAAGGCGGGGGCTTCTGGCTACATAACTAAGGAATCTGCTCCCGAAGAATTAGTACGCGCCATTGAACTTGTTTTGGAAGGAAGGAAATATGTGACTCCTGAAATTGCAGAG
>CANGFK010000181.1 GCA_947452925.1 Chitinophagaceae bacterium
ATGAGTGTTTTATTTTTCAAAGCGTTGACAACAAAGATGAAAGAAAAGCAATTTATATTGTTGACATTAGTAAAAACAAACTATTAAAAACGTATTTTGACTACTACTAAACACAACAGACAAGAAAGCACTACTGGTAACAGGAGTATTTGCAATAGCAGGGGCGACAGAATAAACATCAACTTCAGTTCTTTCTTTTGGCTTCTGTTTGGGGCTGACGGAACATCTTTGAACATCAGTTCTTATATTTGGCTTTTGGCACAGTATTGAGCTTTGGTGGTCGGCAGACGGAACAACCTTGCCAGCCACATTCGCAATACCTTTTTCGTTGGCTGTGAGTTTGGACGACCACAATTTTCAAAATCAACAAAACAATAAATGGGACTTTTCAACAAATTATTCGGAGGTAATAAAAAGCAGACAAACCCTGAAAACTCAAAGCTGTTTGAACTTATTGAAATTTATCAAAAGGAAAACGGCAAAGGCGACAGTTACAAAAATGTTGTTTTAGAACTTATGAATGGTAATTCATTTTTACTTCTACCATCAAAAAACGAGAATGAGTTATCTACAAGTTGGACAACTGCTAAAACAGACACAACGCTCCAACTTACTTGCATTTATAATCTTGATGGCCTAAAAGTTTTAGGTGCATTCACAGACGAACAATCTTTGCTCAGTTGGACAAAAGAGCCAACACAATACACAGCAGTTTCTTCAAAATATATTTTAAAATTGTGTGAAGAGCAGTTAATAGAAAGGATTGTTATCAATAGCGACCAACCCAATATGTTTGTTTTAGAGCGCAACAGACAAAACATAAAGACAGAAACAATTAAAGAAGAAACAACTGTTCAAATTGGCACACCAAATAGACCTTTGGAAAATAGAATCATTGAAAAATTAATTGAGAATTTCAAAAGAGTTCCAACTATTGACGAAGCTTATCAGTATGGGCAGACAAAGGATAACGAGTTTAGTATTGTTTTGGGGTTCAGACTATCAACTTATTCTGACAATGCTAAAACAGCGACAATAAATGCAGTTCAAAACGCCTTGCAAGGACAAAAAATTGACCAAATGCTTGACTTGTTTTTTATTGAGGAAGAAGGTTGGTATCTATCAATACGAAACACAGAAAACTCTTTAATATACATGAAATAGAAAACCTACAGCCAACAAATATGTTTAGTAAAGTGCTTACAGAAGTAATAGAGGAATTCTACTTTTTTTAAACAGGTTTCAATCTTATCAGATCAATCTACACTACACCTATCTGAAATAGGTTATGAATAAATTAGTGTTATAATCTCTTTTAATCAAACCACCCTACATCTTATTTCTAAGCCTATCTATTGCTTTTTGTTTGTCTTTTGCACTTATTCTGCTTTTTTGTACCATCTTGTTCAATTGATAAGAGACAGTTAGCCTGTAGTTGCGGGTGTTGGCAGAACTATAGTTTTTTGTGGTGAAATTGGTTCCATAAATATAGGTGGTGTATTGCTGCATACTGATGGGGTCGATGATGTTGATGCCTATGATTAGTCGCTTTTGGAAGAACTTTTTCTGAATGCCAAAGTTTAAATTCAAGTTGCTACGACTGCGTCCCTGTGGATCGGCAAAGTTGCTGAACTTGGCATTTCCATCAAGGGTGATGAGGTTGGTGGGCATATAACTAAAGTTTAAACTGGTATAAAAGCTACTGCCATCACGGTATTTAAACAGTATCTTTTCTATTTCACTATAGCTGTTGAAGGAGTAGCCTACGCTAGTGTTTATCCTGAAACTTTTGGTGAAAGTATAACCACCCCATGCACTAGCCTCATACTCTTGCCTGCTTGCTATGTTTTGCCACGTAGCTTGGGTTTTTCCAGCATCCAGCAAGGTTCTGATCTGATAGAAAACATTCTTTACTTTGTTGTAACCAAGAGAGGTATTGATGTAATACTTGCCCTTCATCCAACTACAATTGAAATCGAAATTGTCTGCCGTAGAAGGGGATAGGTAGGGGTTGCCAAACCTGATGTTGTTATTGTCGCTGTAATCTACATTGGGGTTTAGTTGTCCCAGATTGGGGCGATTTACGCTTCCTCTGTAAACAATTGCCATATTAAAAGTTTTACTGAACTCCTTGCGTAGCGTAAAATAATGCATCATATTCCAGTAGTCATTACTGTTGTCGGCCACATTTCCCTTCTTGTAAACAAATGCTGTATGGGTTTCTTCTGCCTGCGTACCCACTATCAAACGGAGGTCTTGCAATATGGAAATTGTAATGGCTGCACGGATGGTAGCAATATTCTGATGAAAAAGAAAGTCGTTACTCAACAAGTCTTTTGTTTCGAAAGCGCTGTCTTGTTTATTATAAAAGCTGGTGTTGAGTGTGTTGTGAAATGTGCCAAGCTGACAAGTGGCACCGGTAGAAAAGAAAAGTTTTTTACTAAAAGGTTTGTCATAACCTACCCGGATATTGACTGTTTTGTTGTAGGAATCGAAATACTGCGACTGTGTACTATCTCCCGTAGGATTGTTGAAAGCATTGAGGTATTGCTGAAAATAATCTTTGCCATTGTCATTCTTGCCAATACCAAAGTTGATACTGCTGCGTAGTATTTCCCCAATAGTTTTACTTTTCCAAGTGTGAGAAATGGTTATGCTATGGTTATAACCAGTACCATCACTACCATTCATTCTGTTGCTGGTTTTGGTTGTTTGTTGTAAGCTGTTTTGGTTAATGTATTGCGTATTGGTTATGTTATCAAAATAGTTTAAGTTACCCTGATAGGTAAAGTTCAGGGTGCTTTGTTTATTAAATTCATAATCTACCTGACTACGTAGGGATGGTCTGGTATTTTTATTTGTCCAATCACTGCTTGTATTATTATAAGTGATTCCGGAAGTGTAGTAATTTGTCCTGTTAGAGTAGCCATAACCTGAATAATTATTTGCCGAAATGCCCAACACATTATTGGTAGAAAAGCTTTTGTCTCGATAACTCACATTCCCAGAAAAGCTTTCTTCACCTCTTGTACCCGCACTAACGGTTACTTTTCCTGTAAAACCAATCTTGCCTTTTTTGGTAACAATATTAATAACGCCCCCTTGTTCAGTAGCGTATTGAGGCTCAGGATTGGTTATTAACTCAATTTTCTCAATACTGCTACCCGGCAAACTTTCCAGTAGATCCTTAAGTTGATCGGCAGTAAGGTCGGTTGGTTTATCGTCAATTAATATTTTAGGTTCCTTCCCTTTTAATAAGATTTTCCCATTTGGGTCATTGCTAACAAGGGGCATGCTTTTTAATATTTCAGCTGTAGAAGAGCCGTTACTCAATGCACTTTCGCCAACATTATAGGTTATTTTACCATCTTTATTTTCGATAAGTGGTTTTTCGGCATAAACAATAACCTCATCTAAGTCTGTACTAGCCTGTGTAATCTTAATATCTCCCAAGTTGAAGTCTGCCCGTTCTGTACGTAGATAAATACTGTCTAGAATGGCACTTTTGTATCCGATAGCTTTTACTATCAATCTGTAATAGCCTAAGGGTAGTTTATCTATTTCAAATGCCCCATTCTTATCAGTTGCCTGAACACTTTTTTTAGCTGAGTCAGAAGTTAAAATAGCGGTTACAGTCACATACTGAATAGGTTTGGCGGTAGTGGCATCTACCACGTTACCAATCAGAAGCCCAATGTCGTGCTTGTTTGGTTTAGTTACTTCAGTTTGCGAAAAAGCATTTACAGAATGCAACACCATCAAAACAATAAATGCAATTGTATTTCTCATTAAAAAACGCAGGTTAGATAAAATTACCTACTGATAGTTGCTGTCAGTAAGTGCTAGTAATGAGTAGGGTAATTGGAAATGGTTTAATGAGTTGATGAAAAAAGATATTATTTGAAAAGAAGAAGAAAGCGGCGTGGGTGAATTTGCTTAAACATAAATCCTGTAACGGCTTAATTTTTAAGATAAGTAGTAAAGAAGAAAACGAATAGTGAGGTAAAAGCGCTGCTAATTAATCAACACATCAGCAATCACAAATACTGCAAACACCACACTCGCAATGCCATTGGCTGTCATAAATGCAATGTTCACTTTGCTTAGGTCATGGGGTTTTACAATGGTATGCTGGTAGATGAGCATTCCCACAAACAGAGCTACCCCCACCCAATACAGCCAATGAAAATTTCCATAAACACCTGCAGCTATCACACAGGCCGCACTGACAGTATGAAATATTTCGCTGATACGAAGTCCTTTCTTGGTTCCCATAATGGCAGGAATAGAATAAAGCTGTTGAGATTGGTCGAAGTCAATATCATTCAGGGCATAGATAATGTCAAAACCACTTACCCAGAATATAACAGAGAAAGAAAAAAGAATGGGTAACAAATCGAAACTACCTGTCACTGCAATGTATGCTCCAATAGGCGCAAGTGAAAGACCTACCCCCAATACTAGATGACACAAATAGGTAAATCTTTTGGTGTAGCTGTAAAAAAGAATAACAAATAAAGCTACCGGACTCAGATAGAGACAGAGTGGATTGATAAAATAAGTGGCCACAACAAACAAAATACAAGAACCGATGATGAATGACAACGCATTTTCGGCAGAGATGATGCCCGCAGGTATTTCTCTGTTGGCGGTACGTGGATTTTTAGCATCGAAATGTCTATCCAAGTAACGATTGAAAGCCATTGCAGCACTACGGGCTGTAATCATACAGATGATGACAAGCAGGAGTTTGAATCCATAAGCCCAATAATCAGATTTGCTTATTGTAATTGAATTGTATAAATGATTGTTTATCAATCCCAATACAAAACCAATCATTGCAAAAGGCATTGCGAAGATGGTATGGGAGAACTTAACTAAAGAAAGGTAATTTTTTACTGTACTCATACTGTTGTTTAATCTTTAAATCGTGCTTCACAAACCTTCCATAAAACAATGCCTGCTGCCACACTGATGTTTAGAGAATGCTTCATCCCCAATTGAGGTATTTCTATGCAT
The DNA here is from genome assembly GCA_947452925.1 of Chitinophagaceae bacterium. GTDB lineage: Bacteria > Bacteroidota > Bacteroidia > Chitinophagales > Chitinophagaceae > Parasediminibacterium. The sequence continues at coordinate 5,020 of CANGFK010000181.1, forward strand.
CCATCGCAAAGAGGGAGTAATTCGGCATCTACGCCCTCTACTTCATTGCCCATTATAACAGCAATTTTGTTGGAAGGTTGCCAATTGAATTGCTCCAGAGAAATACTACCCGACGCTTGCTCCACTGCATATATTTTATAATCTCGTTGTTTCAAATCTTCAATAGCTTCCTGAGTGTTGTTATAGTACAACCAGTCTACTGTTTCTGTTGCGCCTAAAGCGGTCTTTTGAATATCACGGTGGGGAGGTTGTGGAGTGTAACCACAGAGGCAGATTGCCTCAATCAGAAAAGCATCCGACGTGCGAAACACGCTTCCTACGTTGTGCATGCTGCGGATATTATCCAACACAACTATTACCTTATTTTTCTCAGCATGCTTAAATTCAGTAATGCTTTTCCGCCCCAATTCATCCATACTAAGTTTTCTCATCCGCCGCTTTCTTTAAAAGAATTTGGTGCAAATGTAAATGGTTCACCCGTAATGTGGTAAATACGTCTGACTTGATGATTTCATGAATTTATTGACTACCCCAAATCATACCCTTACATTTGCCTCATGGCACTTAACACTACACTAAAAGAAAGAAGTAATAATAGCTGCGAGCTATGTAGTAATGAAACATTGGAATTGCAGGCTTATGCCGTTCCTCCAAAAAGCAATGACTCCGCAGAAAACGTGGTTGTATTGTGCAGCGATTGTCACGATCAGATTGCTAAATCAGATTATACTAATGTAAATCACTGGCGTTGTCTTACAGGTAGTATCTGGAGCGAAGTGCCTGCTGTACAAGCATTATCCTATAAGATTCTAGGGAAATTGGCAGGGGAAGCATGGGCAACAGAAGCCATTGAATCGGTTTATCTGGATGAGTCTGTTATTGATTGGGCAAATGCGGAAGACGAACTAGAGGCATCCAAAGTGGTACATAAAGATAGTTATGGAGTAGTGCTAGAAACAGGAGACAACGTGATTCTGACACAGAACCTGAATGTGAAAGGTGCAAACTTTATTGCGCCAAAAGGAACTATGGTTCGCAAAATAAGGTTGGTGCCTGATAATGCAGAACAGATTGAAGGTAAAATTGAAGGTGATACGATTGTGATACTCACCAAATACGTTAAAAAGTCAGTATAGGTATCTGTGCTGAGGTAACAAGAGAGGATGACGCAAACTCAATTTACGTCATCCTCTCTTAATTATAATTAGTTGAAAGCCAGATACATTCCATATAAAACAATGCTGATGCCAAGCATGGTGAGTCCGAAAAGGAAGAAATCTTGCATATCTGGAATAACGTTCAGCATTGCCATCACACAGGCAATAAAGCCAAGGAAGCCGCCAATACCCATCAATACAAAACCCCAGAATTGTTTTTTAGCTCTTCGGAGTTTATCAAATTCCTGCAGATAATTACTGATAACTCCCGACTCATATCCACTCGATATAAGCGTTTCTTCTACTTTCTTGGCAGAAAGGTTGTTGTTCAGCCACTGTTGCATAGTAGCTGCGTTGATGACTGTGTTATTCATTTAAGCAAGATTAGGTGTGTAAATCGTTAGAAACCGTTTGCTAAGTAAATGAATTATTTGAGAAAAGTATTGTTTCCTGAAACTTTTTTTATACTACATCTGAAATTTGGATTGTTTTATTCAGTTCATTTATTATCCTGATTCTTTTTTTGTTTAAAACCCTCCAAAGAATTATTGTTATTCGGTATCGTTGCCGATAAGGCTTTCAGTAACTTTTATTGAATGCTATTCAAAAAAAGATTATTATAGTTGAATTTTATTTAATCATTCAATTGTTTATTTAGAAGATTTTGTTTCATTAATTATTGTTGTGCCAGATAAAACTTTTTACTTTCACCATCTTCCATTCTCTGGAGAGATGGACAGGAGGTTGATTATTTTTTAATAAATGTTACAATAAAAAAGAAAGTTATGGGATCACTTACCGGAAAAGTTGCCATTGTTACAGGTGGCGCAAGAGACATTGGCAAACAAGTGTCTTTGAAGTTAGCTGCAGA
>CANGFK010000182.1 GCA_947452925.1 Chitinophagaceae bacterium
AACAGGTGCCGCAAAGTTGTATAACTCATCCAAAGCTATCCATTCTTTTGGCAACAACTTAGTAGCTTGGTGAGTGCTATCCACCACCACAAATCGCGCTTTTTGTTGCTTTGGATGCCCCTTAAACTGCGCGCCAATCGTTTTCATATACCAGTCCCAATGCTGCTCACAGTCCGTTCCGGTATGCAGTGTCAATAAGCCACCTCCTTTCTCAAGGTATTTCTCAAAGGAATGCTCTTCAACCGAATCAAATATTTTACCCGTAGTCATCACAAAGACGATGGCATCATACTTTTTCAACGATTTATAATCATTAAATGAAAGAGAGTCTTCCGTAAAAGTAATTTCCCAGTTATTGTCCTTGGCAAGCATGGTCAATGCCTCCTTCGCCGCAGGGATACTCTTATGTCTGTACCCATTTGTTTTAGAATAGGCCAACAACCTGATGGTTTGTGCTCCCGCAATATGATAAACGACAAATAGTAGTAGTAATGCTAATAATTTCTTCATAAAAAGTACGATTAAGTAAGAGGTACAAGGTTTAATTTCTGTATGACTTTTCATTTACAGCTACCTTGAAGTTTTAAATACCCTTATTTTGCCTACTTATTCTGCTGAAAACCAATAAAAAAGTAGTATCATAACAAAAGGTTTTCATAAGTAAAAACTTTTTTTTTAACCAATGCAATAATATCAACAGAAACTCCCTATTTTTGCAGCCCGAAAAAAAGTATGTCTAAACAGCAATTAATAAAACAGGACGGACAGATAATAGAAGCACTTAGCAACGCAATGTTTCGGGTTAAGCTTGAGAATGGTCACGAGATTCTTGCTACCATCTCCGGAAAAATGAGGATGCACTACATAAGGATTTTGCCAGGAGATAAAGTGGGTGTAGAAATGAGTCCTTATGATTTAAGTAGAGGTCGGATTAACTTCAGATACAAATAAAATTTATAGTTGACTTATTTTAAAGTGAGTCAATATTAATAAGATAGATAAATAAATAATAATGAAAGTTAGAGCAGCTATAAAAAAGCGTAGTGCAGACTGCAAAATTGTTAAGAGGAAAGGAAAGCTTTATGTAATCAACAAAAAGAATCCTCGCTTCAAACAACGTCAAGGATAATTAGATTGTAAAATTTAGAACATTCATTTTAAACATAAATAGTTTATGGCTCGTATTGCCGGTATAGACTTACCAAAAAATAAAAGAGGAGAAATTGGGCTTACATACATCTACGGTATTGGTCGTAGTAGAGCGCAACAAATCTTAACTGCTGCAGGTATTTCTTTAGATAAGAAAGTTAACCAATGGAATGATGATGAACAAACTGCAATACGTAATTTGATCAATGCTGAATTCAAGGTTGAAGGTGCTCTAAGAAGTGAAACCCAAATGAACATCAAACGTTTGTTGGATATTGCTTGTTATCGTGGCTTGCGTCACAGAAAAGGCTTGCCTGTTAGAGGTCAACGTACCAAAACTAACAGCCGTACTCGTAAAGGAAAGAGAAAGACTGTTGCTGGTAAGAAGAAAGCAGCTAAGAAATAATAATAAGACAAGGGGCTGCGTAATTGCAGCCTTTAGTCGATAGTCAGCGGATCTTCTAAGTTTAGAAAGGAGCGACTAATTTTTTAAAAGATTACCTAAAAGTAAGTTATGGCTAAACCGTCAAAAGCACAGAATAGTGCTAAAGTCGCAGCAAAAAAGAGAATCGTTAAGGTTGAAGCTGCTGGTGAAGTAAGAATCAGTGCAACATTCAATAACATTATTGTTGCATTTACCAACAAACAAGGTCAAGTTATCTCTTGGTCATCTGCTGGTAAAATGGGTTTCAGAGGTTCCAAGAAGAACACTCCTTATGCCGCTCAAATGGCAGCTTCAGATGCAGCTAAAGTTGCAGTTGATGCAGGATTGAAAAGAGTAGATGTTTTTGTGAAAGGACCAGGTTCTGGAAGAGAAGGTGCCATCAGAGCAATTGCACAAAGTGGAATAGATGTTACAACTATCAAGGACGTAACGCCAATGCCACACAATGGTTGCAGACCTCCAAAAGCAAGAAGAGTATAATTTCTGTATTTTACAGAATTTGATATAGGTTATGGTAGCCGATTCAGTTTTATGATTTTTTCACAATCGGTCTATCATTTAATAAAAAATCAATAAATATTAATTATGGCACGTTACATTGGACCAAAAACCAAAATATGCAGAATCTACGGTGAGCCTATTTTAGGAAATGGAAAATGGTTAACCAAAAACAGTAATCCTCCTGGTCAGCATGGAGCTACTCGTAAGCGTAAGACTTTAGGTGAATACGCACTGCAACTTAGAGAAAAGCAAAAAGCAAAGTATACTTACGGTCTTCTTGAGCGTCAGTTCCGCAAAACCTTCGAAGAAGCTTCTAGAATGAAAGGAGTTAAGGGTGAAAACCTTATTAAGTTGTTGGAAGCAAGATTAGATAACACTGTTTACAGATTAGGTCTAACTGCAAGTCGTCCAGAAGCTAGACAATTGGTTGCTCATAAGCACATCACTGTAAACGGAGATGTTATGAACGTTCCTTCTTATTCTTGCAAACCTGGTGATATTATAGGTTACAAAAACAAGAGTTTGGCTAACGATTCAATTCTTACCAAAAAGAAAGGTAAAAATCCTAAATTTAGTTGGGTTGATTGGAATGATGCAGAACAAAAAGGTGTTTTTATAACCTATCCTGAAAGGGAAAGTGTTCCTGAGAATATTAAGGAACAACTGATAGTAGAGTTGTACTCTAAGTAATACATACTAGAAGAAAGCTTTTACAATTAATTTCAATCATAATTTATCTTAGAGAATTATCTAAATAAATAGAAAATATTTTCTTATGGCAATATTGAATTTTCAAAAACCCGACAAAATAGTTCTTCAGAAAGTATCGGACTTCGATGGAGAGTTCGAGTTCCGTCCTTTGGAACCTGGTTATGGCTTAACAATTGGAAATGCTTTACGTAGAGTTTTATTGAATAGTCTTGAAGGGTACGCTATTACAGGAATCAAGATTGAAGGTGTTGATCACGAATTCGCTACAATAAAAGGAATAACTGAGGATGTTACAGAAATAATCTTAAATCTTAAACAAGTAAGATTCAAGGCTATAGATGATATTGATGTAAATTCAGAAAAAATTAGTCTTTCAATAAAAAATAGCACTGAATTTACAGCAGGTGCTATTGGAGAAGCTTCACAGCATTTTAAGGTAATGAACCCTGAACTTGTTATCTGTGTGATGGATTCAGCTTCAAAAATTGATATTGAACTAACTGTTTCTAAAGGTCGTGGTTACATACCTGCTGAAGAAAATAAAGTAAAGGATACAACTTTTGGGTTTATAGCAATTGATTCTATCCATACTCCAATTAAGAATGTTAAGTATTCAATAGAAAATTATCGTGTAGAACAAAGAACGGATTACGAAAAATTAATCCTTAATGTAACTACCGATGGTACTATACATCCAGAAGATGCTGTTAAGCAAGCTTCTCGTATCTTGATTCAACATTTGATGATCATCACTGATGAGAATATTACCTTCGATTCTAAGGAAGAGAAGAAAGATGATGTTGTTGATGAACAAATATTGCAACTTAGAAAAGTATTAAAAACACCACTTGAAGATTTAGATCTTTCTGTACGTGCGTTTAATTGTTTGAAAGCAGCAAAAATTAATTCATTGAGTGAACTAGTTCAATACGAACAAGAAGACTTGATGAAGTTCAGAAACTTCGGACAGAAATCTTTATCTGAAATTGAACAAGTATTAATCGAAAGAGGCTTGAGTTTCGGAATGGACTTACAAAAAATGGGATTAGACAACATTGACTAACTTATTAAATTAAGACAGTCTAGTTAAAACATAATTACATCCTTAATAGGATAAAAAAATAAAATAAATAGTCATGCGTCACGGAGATAAAATTAATAATTTAGGTATAAAGAAAGCCCACAGAAAGGCGCTTTTAAGTAACCTATCTTCTCAATTGATTGTGCATAAAAGAATTGTTACTACGTTGGCTAAGGCAAAAGCGTTGCGTACGCATATTGAGCCAATTATTACCAAGGCTAAAAATGTTGAAACTAAGGAATCTACAATGCATGAGCATAGAATAGTATTCTCTTACCTTCAAAATAAAGAAGCTGTTAAGGAATTGTTCACTGTTATTGGTCCTAGAATCGTTTCTAGACCTGGTGGCTATACTCGTATTATCAAACTAGGAATTCGTAGCGGTGACAACGCTGAGAAAGCAATGATTGAATTAGTTGATTTCAATGAAACCTACAACAATCAATCAGCTGCATCAACTGAAGCTGTCAAGAAAACACGTCGCGGTCGTACTAAGAAAGTTGAAACTGTTGATAGTTCTGTTGAAACTCCAGCTGAAGAAGTAGAAGGTACTGAATCAGAGTCTTAAATTTTATAAATTTATCAATCAAATAATATTGAGACATAAATTAAGTGAAAATATTTTTTAGAAATTAAGGAAGCAAAATCGTAATGGTTTTGCTTTTTTTATACCTATTCTTTTAATATCAATAAATATAAATAACAGATTATGCCAACAAATTCAAGAGATGCAATTTTATTATTAGAAGATGGTAATGTTTTTTATGGTAAAGCTTTCGGTAAAATAGGGACAACAGCAGGTGAAATTTGTTTTAATACTGGCATGACCGGATATCAGGAAGTATTTACTGATCCTAGCTACACCGGACAAGTTCTGATAATGAACAATGTTCATATTGGTAATTACGGAGTAAAGAATACAGACGTAGAAAGTGACAGTATCAAAATTAAAGCACTGATTTCCAGAAATCTTGAGAATAACTTCAGCAGGTTTCAGGCAGATGATTCTCTTGATAATTTTTTGCTTAAAAATAATATTACAGCGATAGATAATGTTGATACCAGAGCTTTGGTTTCTCATATCCGTGCAAAAGGTGCTATGAATTGCATTGTTTCATCTGAGATATTGGATGTGGAGCAGTTGAAGACTTTATTATCACAATGTCCAAATATGGATGGTTTGGAGCTTGCAAGTACTGTGAGCACAGAGAAGGAATACGAACTTGGTGATCCTTCATCGAAGCTGAAAGTTTCGGTCTTGGACTTTGGAGTTAAGAAAAACATTCTGAACTGTTTAGTGGAGAGAGGGGTGCATGTGAGAGTACATCCTGCAAAAACGTCACTAGCAAGGTTGAAAGAATTTAATCCTAATGGTTATTTTATTTCAAATGGTCCTGGTGATCCTGCTTCAATGCCTTACGCTATCGAAACTGTTAAGGGAATCTTGTCGGAAAATAAACCATTGTTTGGCATTTGTCTAGGGCATCAGTTGCTGGCACTTGCCAATGGTATTACAACCTACAAAATGCATCATGGACATAGAGGGCTAAATCATCCGGTAAAGAATTTATTGACAGGTATTTGTGAGATTACAACTCAAAATCATGGTTTTGGCGTGGATGCAAATGCTGTGGTTAATAATGATGAAATAGAAATTACCCATATCAATCTTAATGATGAAAGTATTGAGGGAATCAGGCTTAAAAACAAGCCTGCATTTAGTGTGCAATACCACCCAGAAGCAACACCTGGTCCTCATGACAGCCGTTATTTGTTTGATGACTTTGTGAAATTGATGCAGAACTAGTTCTGAAATTTATAAAAGAGACGGATAAATCCGTCTCTTTGTTTTTTAAGAATGCCCTTTCTTCTACTCAAAATCATTAGGAGTAGCTCTTAAATCTCCATACTTCATCCTTATCCCTTGTTGAAGGGATTAAAAACTATCTGCCATTCCCCCCACCTTTGTACCAATAATTAAGGTACTTTTAGCGGCAAAACAGCTTGTTGACTAACCTTAGTAGGCTAGATAACAAGTATTACTTTAATTATTAAATTTATTGGTATGATTACTTTAGGAATTATCGAAGATGACCGCTTCTTAAGACGCAATATTGAAGAGTGTATCAATATGGTCAACGATGTTCTGTTAATCTTCTCATACAACAGTATGGAAGCTTTTTTTGAAAAGATTAGCGAAACAGAAGAGCCTTTTATCATACTGATTGATTTGGGATTGCCCGGAATATCGGGGTTGGAAGGAATAACCTATATCAGAAAGCATTGGAACGATGTTCATATAGTAGTGATAACTGGTAATGATGATGAGAATATCATTTTCGATTGTATTCAAAGGGGAGCAAATGGTTACTTGCTAAAGCCTTTCAAGATAAAGGAGTTGTTAGATAACATCGATATCATAAGAAAGGGTGGGGCTTTGATAACGCCAGAGGTGGCAATGAAATTGTTTAATAAGATTCATAAGCCCCGCGAATCGTTTGATGATAATAGTTACGGGCTTACAACGAGAGAAAAGGGAGTAGTGGATGAATTGTTGAAAGGGCTGACTTATAAGGAAATATCCATTGCATTGGGTATTTCATCAACAACAGTAAATGATCATTTAAAAAGTGTTTATACAAAATTGGGGGTACGATCGAAGTCTGAGCTACTCGCCAAAGTTTTAAGAAAATAAATCTAGGGTCTATTATGAACAATGAGAATTTCTACAATATCGAAAAAGACAGGCTAAAGCTTATTTTAAATAGCTTTAGCGATGCTATTCTGCTAGAGTCAAAGGATCGGATTGTAGAATTTGTAAACGAAGGTTTTTGTAACCTATTCAAAATCAAACTTCCACCAGAATCTGTGCTAGGTTCTAATTGCGAAGAAGGTGTGATAGGTGCAAGCTTTCAGTTCAAGAACCCTTCCCGTTTTATTTATCGTATTGAAGAGCTTATTGAAGATAAAATTCCTGTTAAAGGAGAGCAATTGAGTCTTAGGGATGGCAGAATCTTTTACAGAGATTATAATCCAATCATATTAAATGGTCATGTTCTTGGTCATCTATGGATTTACAAAGAAGATTCACAGCAGTTACATTTGGCATTGAATCAGCAACAACAGCTTGAGGAGGTGATGTA
>CANGFK010000183.1 GCA_947452925.1 Chitinophagaceae bacterium
GGGGTGGTAGGCTTACAGCCCGTGATTGAACCAGGCCAAGAGTTTCAATATACTAGTGGTTGCAACCTTAGAACAGAAATGGGTAAGATGCACGGTGTTTACTTTATGGAAAATCAAAATAATAAACAAAAATTTCAAGTGCAAATCCCAGCATTTGAGATGATAGCACCAAGTAAGTTCAATTAGAAGTTATAAGTTTTGAGTTTTAAATTGAAAGAAAGGAAGTGCTCCTTAATTTTAAATTTAAATCCAAATGAGTATCTACAATTTAATGCGGCTTGTACCTTGCCTCTTCAAAAATTTGTTTTGAGGGAGTCTGAATCAGTTGTTGTAGTGATACTTTGTCATTTTTCTCCATCCATTTTTTTACAATCTGCCAACCAACAAACTGTCCGATATTACCTGGGGACCATTCGCCCAATTCAGTTGTTTTTGGCCCGTCATTCACATAAGGACTCACTATGGTTGGATCAGTTTGGTAGAGGAGATCATTCTCAACAAAATATGTCCAGATCTCTTTTTCGGCAGCAAAACTATTACTCAATTGCTGTTGTGTGTATCCAGTTTTTAGACTGTCGGGGGTATTTGGTAAGAAGGCATCCAACACGTATAGCTTTTTACCTTCATCCACCATCTGTTCGATTAATTGTGTACTCTTTTTTGAAGGTTTGTTACTTGCAAAAAGGTCATCTACTATATTTTTCATGCAATTAACAGGAATATAAGCAGGTTCAAAACGACGAGATACGTAGGAAGGATACATATTTAAAACCTCATCGGATTGATACACTTTATAATCTTTTCCCAAATAAAGCTGTAGACCAACTGCAAGAGAATTATCAGGTGTAATAATTCCAGCGTAGCTATTCAGTGGCCCGATAAATGTTACCAACTTAGTGGGAAGGGGGTATTTAGGAAAGTAAAAACCAACAAATTGAAGCCCTTTTTCTACTTCTTCTTGTATTGGTTCGAAGTTTTGAAAGGGTTGTACAGATGAAGCATAAATGCTTTTGTAAGTAGAAAAAAATAATTTGGCATCGTGAGCAACACTATCAGGAAAAGGAGGGATGCCTAAAATATTGAAAAAGAAGTCTTGCGAAAATCCTTTGTTCCTGGTATACAATGCCTGCAAACTTGAAGGCATATTGTTGGTATCGATGCTAAAAAAATCTTTTTCGAAACGAATTGTTTGCAGATTAACTTTTATTTGAGACACATCGGGAACTTTCTTTTTGTGCGAACAACCTACAAATACCAACACAAACAAACAGACTCGTATCTTCTTCTTCATGGCACGAAATAAATTAAAAGCAACTAAAAAAGAAGAAATAATAAAAAAGGGTAAATAATTTTAACTAATCTAATAGTTTCTTTTTGTTTCATCAGAATCCAAAATCGAATCAAAATCACTAAAAATTACCCATGGTTAGGTGAACCATACAACTAATTAGTAAATTCTTTATTAAAAAAAGCACTCTTTTCAGATAAATCAATTTACTTTACAAAGTGCATAACGATTTCAAATTACTATTTCACTAAGTTTAGAAATCGTTATTTTCGTACCGATTAAATCTAATTTCATACACCAAAGTATTGTTACAATTTATTTTACTTGCAAAAGCTAGACTAACTAATGATGACCACCACAAGAGAAGATGAAGAAAGATTGAGGCTACTCGAGTCGGTTATTCTAAATACTACCGATGGGGTTTTGATTGCCGAAAACGATCAAAACCTAGACACTAAAATTGTTTTTGTAAATGAAGCATTTATGAAAATGTCTGGCTTTGCAAAGGATGAAATAATTGGTCTTTCCCCTCTAAACTTCTTTGCATCAGACGCTTCTGTAGATGAATTATCTAAATTAAAAGATGCCATTGATAAATTTGAACCTTGCAATATTGTTGTAAAAACTACCAAAAAGAATGGTATAAAGTATTGGGTAAATGTTTCTATCGCACCTGTTTCAGATGGGAGCGGTGGCTACAAACATTGGGTTTACATTCAGCGAGATGTCAATAACAGAAGAAGACATTTACAAGCTCTTGAAGAACAAAATAAAAAATTAAAGGAAATTGCTTGGATACAATCACACGTTGTTCGAGCACCATTGGCGCGGATCATGGGGTTGGTTGACTTATTATCTGAGCGTCATGATAGCGAAGAGTTGAGTAACAATCAGATAATTGAAGCTATTGCTTCTTCAGCCAATGAACTAGATGACATAATAAGAAAAATTGTACTCAATACCGAAAACGCTCAAAACCAATCAAGCTTATGAACCTAAACGTATTGATTGTAGATGACGACAAAATGATTACCCTTCTACACAAAGTAATGGTTGTAAAAAATAAAATTTCCACCAATCCTCCATTGCTTTTTAGTGATGGGAAAATGGCACTGGAATTTTTATCAAGTGAATACAATCCTGAGGAACGTTATCTTGTTTTACTAGATATAAATATGCCCGTTTTAAATGGGTGGGAGTTCTTGGATTCAATACAATCAGAACAATATGCAAATGATTTATTGGTTATAATTGTAACCTCCTCTGTGGATAGTAGTGACAAACAAAAAGCTAGAACCTATCCTCAAGTAATTGGCTTCTTAGAAAAGCCTTTGAGAGCCGAAAGTTGTGATTTTATTAAAGCAATACCCTCAATTGCACCTTTTTTTTCCTAATTCTCTTATTTATTTAGATAAACTAGCATTAAAATCAATTATTATTAAGCTACTTTACAATGAAACTCCTACATTTGCCGTCCTTTCGCAAAATAGTGGTGATGGTGACTGCTATAAAGTTGGAAATTATTATCAGATAAGTAAAATTTTAAAAGATGAAACAAACATTTCAACCACATAAAAAGCGTCGTAAAACTGTACATGGTTTTCGTAAACGTATGCAAACAGCTAATGGACGTAAGGTTTTAGCTAGTCGCAGGGCAAAAGGTCGTAAATACCTTACTGTTTCCAGCGAGAAAGGTTTAAAATAATTACAGTACAGATTATTCACAAAGCATATTTCAAAGACTGTTTCCTTTTGGGAACAGTCTTTTTATTTTACCACCACATTCTTAGTTGGAAAACAATTTATCATACGACTTCAATAAACAAGAGAAGCTGAAGAGCAGGAAACTGATTGAACAACTTTTTAAAAGCAAGGCTGCCTTTTTGGTGTTCCCTGTAAAAGTTGTTTATATGTTTGTAACTGAACCATTGGATTTCCCTATTAAAATCGGCGTAAGTGCAAGTAAGAAAAGTTTCAAAACAGCTGTGGACAGAAATAGAATTAAAAGGTTACTAAAAGAAAACTATCGCCTCAACAAACATCCTTTACATCAATACATAAAAGGTAGTGGCAAGCAGATTGCAGTCTTTTTTATGTTTATAGATAAAACCTTGCCCGAGAACGAACTACTACAGAGAAAGATGCCACTAGTCATTGATAAACTTATAAAAGCACTCGATGAAACGTCTACGCCAACTTCTTAACCTTCCCTTTATTTTATTGATAAAGCTTTATCAATATGTATTATCTCCAGCCATTGGTCCCAAATGCCGATATACACCCACCTGCTCAAATTATGCTTTAGAAGCTTTTAAAAAATATGGTCTAATAAAAGGTTTTTGGCTGTCTTTAAAAAGAATTAGTAGCTGTCACCCGTGGGGAGGGCATGGTCATGACCCAGTTCCATAACATTAGTAATTGGAGAAATAGCGGCTTCTATTAATTCTTAGGTCTCTTAGGATGCCTGCTTTGGGACTAATGGTAATGTTGAACGAACGGGTATATCCTATTGGGCTTATGTTGATAGCCATTTGCCAGCAGTGCATATCCCTCGTCAAAAACATACTTAGTTGTTGAAGTTTACCTGCAGTAAAATCATAATAACCAGTAGCACCCATCTTCCACTTTTCCGTTAAACTAAAATCCCCATTAAAGTTTGCACTAGACGTAAATACGTTTTTATAAACATAGTTAGACTGCAATTGCTTACTGAAACTAAGTGAGTAAGAAAGCGTCAATGTCCAGGGGATATTAAAATCTGTAAACTCGGCAGGATTACTTCGGGCATATTGCAATTGCTGTTGCTGCTCCTCAGGTGTCAGGAATGGATTGGAAGAAGGCAAACTGTCTTTGCTCTTTGTACCATCCTTTGTTTTACTTTTCAAGGAAGTAGAAATGGCGATATTTCCACTAGTAATTCTTCCAAAATTCAAACTCTTCTTATCCCAGAAATAGTCCTTCCGCACAAACCCATATTTATCTACTGCATAAGGATCGAGGATAAAACCTGAAGTGATATTGATTATTTTAAACAAAGTACTTCGTGCATAAAATGAAAAAGGGGCTAGCGCAAAACTATCAGCCAACAGATTATAAGAGGAACTAAATCCAAACCCATCTATCAGTTTAATCTTTTTTGTTGGTGGCCCGTTTGTGGAGTCCTTATTTTCTTTATCCTTTACCTTCATCTCAAGAGTGTTATCTACCCCAAAGCCCACTGAACCAGAATTGCCCTGTGAGTAAGCTCCCGGAATTACCCCATCAAACTTAGAAAAAGATACAATATGACCTTGTCCTTTTCCAAACGCAGTATCTACTTGTACCCTGTAATAGTTTTGGCTAGCTAAATCTGGCACATAACTAAAGCTGATACTTGGTCGCATTTCGTGGCGTATGGCAACAATATCGCTTTTCTTTCCAAAAAGATACGTTCCAAAAATCCGCGTATTGGCGCTGATGCCCATGCTCACCTGACTGCCAGTATAGAACCCTTTGTGTACGACTGTATCAATCCTGCTGTTGGTGGCATCCCACCTTCTAAAAAGCGTTTGTCCATACCATTTTTGTGCAAAAGAAATACTAGGTGATATTGTAACAGGTCCTAAAGAAGGTAAAGAAAGAGAGATGGGAATGCTATGTGTTGCACCCCATTGTGCAGTATCCAAAAACTTCTTGAAGTTGAAAGCTGTATCATAAAAAGATACCTGATTGGTTAAGTTACCACTATATCCGATACCCAATTTCTCATACCATTTTGGTGTGCCCACTGCCTCTTTCTTTTGAAACGGATAGAAAGTTACTACACTTCCTTGGAAACTAGGCAATACTAGATTGACCAAATGTGTTGTGCTATTCTGGCTATGATCAAAAGAAAGAGAAATGTTTGCTCTGTCCTTGAAGTTTTTAGAATAGTTGATGGAAGAACTTATCTGGTTTTGATAGGTTAGAAAAGGGTTATTTAAAACAGTAGAATTGTAACGAGTGCTGCCATAGTTTACGTTAGCACTAAAACTTGTTCCTGGTCTCACACGCTGGTCTTGACTATGTGACCAATGAATCATGAAAGTACGCAAAACAGTAAATTCATCGGGTGTGTAACTTCCTCCAACAGGAGTATTCAGAGACTTGGTGTTTTGAAAAGTAACATCCAGATTGCCTGTGTACCGATACCTTTTCATGTATCTAGGATTCACCTCCAAAGACCATCCTCCATAAGAATATAAATTGGATCGGGTGGTTATGTCCAGATAATCATTCACAACTTTATAATATCCCAATCCCTCTAGTCCCAAACCATACTGCTCACTTACTGCAAAAGCTGGTGGCAAAACACCTGAATGTCTACCTTGTATCATCGGAAAAATACCAAAAGGCAGGGCAATTGGCAGAGGAACACCTTCTACTTCGGGGTAGACTGCACCTGTTACTGCCAACTTATTTGTTACTAGTTTAAGTCTTTTAGTCCTGAATGCAAAGTGTGGCGTATCTAGGTTACAGGTAGTAAATCGCGCATCGCGCCCATAAAAATCTGATTGATTTACTTTCTTCAGCACCCGCGCATTAATGTACATCTCCCCATCTTGCAGGTAAGTATTTTTTGTAAGTCCCTTCAAACTTTTCAAACTAAAAAGAATAGAATCACTGATTGTTTTCATTTCTCCCTGCGTCAGATTGGGTTTACTATAGGGGTTGCCCGTAGTATCTGTTGCCCCATAGGCCTGCACCAATTGCTTATCGGAATTGTATTTGATGGTTGCCGCATCTAGTTTTACGTCTTTGTTAGAGACCTTTGCTTTACCATACAATGTAAACTCTTTGGTAGGGATAACAAATACGCCCGAATCGGATGCTTCATATTTGATGGGGGAAGTGAGGCTGTCTTTGGAGATATAAAGTGTGTCTATTTTTTGAACAGAATCAGTTTTATTTATAACAGAAGTGTCTGTTGCTGATGTATCTGAGGAGTTTTCACTCACCTTAACTATTTTTTTAGAAGGTATCGTGTCCGAAAGGGCTATTTTTGGAAGGCTAGCTGGTTGAAGACGCCATCCACTTGCTGTGAATTGTAGGACTACAATGAATAAACTTATCCAAGTTAAAGATGCCCAGGCTATTTTTACTTTAAATTTATTACGTTTGTCCATATTGAGGGTCAGCAAAAATAGTCGGTAAACCCACTGTAGCCTAATATACGTTTGATTGAAGGATACTTTAACTTTTTTAGATATGATGACGAAGAGATTTTTAACCCTTTACTTACTTTCATTCTGTGCCCTGATTCTCACTTCTTTTTCTACAAAAGACAGCCAGTTTCAGAAGTCGAGATTGAGGAAAATTGTGATTGATGCAGGACATGGTGGCAAGGATAGCGGTGCACCTGGAAAGTATTCTAACGAAAAGGACGTGTCTCTTGCCATCTCCCTGAAACTTGAAGAATTAATGCAAGCTCAACTGCCCGATATAGAGGTGGTACTCACTCGTAGAACAGACATCTATCAGCACCCTACCGAAAAAGCTAGAATAGCTAATCAGGCAAAAAGCGATTTGTTTGTGTGCATCCACTGCAACAGTGCCGACCCATCCAGACATTCGGAATTTGTAGGTTATAGAACAGAAACTTATCGTTCGCACGGTAAAAAACGGACTCGTCAGGTGAAAGAATACCACACCACACTAGTTCCAAATCCTGCAAAAGGTACA
>CANGFK010000184.1 GCA_947452925.1 Chitinophagaceae bacterium
ATATTGACAAATCTGACAAAGTAAACAGAGAAGACCTTTATGAACTAAGTTATTGCTATTACGAAGCAGGTAACTGGGGAAAGAGTATTGAAGGCTTTAAGCAGTTGGGTGGTAAGGAGGATTCATTGGCTCAGAATAGTATGTATCTGTTAGCTGATGCGTATCTGAAAACTGGTCAAAAAGAGAATGCGCGTAATGCCTTTTTGTTTTGTGCAAGCAACAACAGCAATGCAATTCAACAAGAAATATCTACGTTCAGCTATGCTAAACTATCCTACGAACTAGGCTATATGGATATTGCCTTGAGCGAGCTACAAAAATTTATTGTACATTATCCAAATGGGAATAACACACAAGAAGCAAAGGAATTATTGGTGGGTGTTCTGGCAAATACAAGTAATTATAAGGATGCATTAACCTTGTTTGAAAGCCTAAAGACGCAGAGTGACAAGGTGAAAAAGATTTACCCCAAAATATTATATGGTAGGGCTGTTGAACTAATAAACGATCACGAAGTAGATGAAGCTGACAAGTATCTAACTAAAATACTAAAAGTGCCTTATAACAATAAGTTATTAGCATTTACTTATTTCTGGAAAGGGGAAATAGCTTACAGAAAAGATAAATTAGATGATGGAGTGGTATACTTTTCTAAATATTTAGAAAATCCATTGACAAATGGAGAAATAAATACAGCTAATGCTAAATATAGTCTTGCCTATTGCCTTTTAAAGAAGGAAGAGTATAGAGAAGCGCAGAAGTATTTTAGTGAAGTAGCTGGTGTATTAAGTGCTAATTCCTCTGCTTTACAACAGGATGCCTATATACGTTTGGCTGATTGTTACTTTATGCAGAAACAATACAAGCCTTCTTTGAAGATATATGACGATGTGTTGGCACATAAACTTCAAACTGCGGATTATGCATTGTATCAGAAGGCTGTAATTGCTGGAGCATTGAACAGAACAGGTGAAAAGATTGGACTATTACAAAGTCTATTGCAACAGTTTCCTTCTTCTCATTTAGCGGCTGAGGCAAATCTGGAAATTGCAAACGGCTATTTGTCTGATGAAAAATATAATGAGGCATTGACTCCACTTCAACAGATACTAGCGAATAAAAATGCAACAGCTTTATGGCCAAAAGCGCTATTGAAGACTGGCGTTTCATTCTTTAATACAGACAAGAACACGGAAGCTCTAAACAATTTTACACAATTGGCAAAGCAATACCCTAATACACAGGAAAGTGATGAAGCAATTGAATACATACGCACTATTTACATCAATCAGCAAAAGCCTAATGAGTTCATTGGGTTTATGCAGCAGATTGGAAGAAATGTAAGCACGTCTGAAGCTGATTCTATCACCTACAAAGCAGCTTCCATACAATATGAAGCAAAAGATTACAAAGCTGCAATCGCAGGTTTTGCAAATTACATAGCTCAATATCCTGATGGCAAATACGCAGTTGAGGCAAACTATTTCTCTGCTGAGATAAGTATCACTGCAAAGGATACGAAAAGTGCATTGACTTTTTATACAGCAGTTGCAGCAAAGGCTCCCAACAAATATGCAGAACGGAGTGCATTGCAAAGTGCAAGAATCTATTATTTCAATCAGAAAGATTATATCAACGCAGAAAAGTATTTTGTACAGTTGAAGTCATTGACAAGCCAGCAAGAAAATAAATTGGAAGCAATGCGTGGTTTGTTGCGTTGTCAGTATCATCTGCAACAATTTAAGGATGCTGTGGATAATGCAAAAGATTTATTGGCTCAGACAGGTACAGAAACTGATGACAAAATGATGGCAAATATGGTTGTAGCAAAAAGTAATCAGGCAGATAATAGACTAGAGGATGCAACTACAGCTTACAAAGCAGTGATCACACTAGGCAAAAGCGAGTATAGCGCAGAAGCGCAGTACCGACTTGCTGAAATACTGTTTCAACAAGGCAAATTGGATGAGGTGGAGAAAGCAGCTTTTGATGTGATTAAAAATGTAGGCTCTTATGCTTACTGGGTCACAAAAAGCTATATTCTTCTTGGCGATTTATACTTCAAACAAAAAGATTTGTTTAATGCAGAAGCAACTTTCAAAAGTGTATCGGAGAATAGTGCAATTAATGAATTGAAACAAGAAGCTACCACCAAGCTTGCACAAGTAGTAGAGGAGAAAAATAAAACCAATAAAGTAGAAACACCTCAATAAAGAATAGTTATCATGAATCATTATTTTAGAAATATTTTTTTATTGGCACTGACATTAACCTTGTCTTTATCGATATTATCTGCGCAGACCCACAAGAAGAAAAAGAAAGCGACCAAAAAGGAAGCAACAACATCTTCTCGGAAACGTCGGACTGCCTCTAGTAAGACGACTTCTCTTGAAAAGAAGAAATCGTTTGTACAAGAAGATGCTTCCCCTAAAACGATGATCCTAAAAAGCGGGTTAGTCAATACAAAGGTGTTGAAAGATACAATTAGTGACGACACATTAAGTACTGCAAAGGAGGTGATTATTACCTCTTCTTTCAAGCCATCACTCAGGAATGCTGCTAAAATCAATTTCACTGCAGCTACTCCTTTGTTGGATACGACCAAATTGCAATTGACTTATTCCATCCCCTCTCAAAATTTATTTTTCTCCTATCAGCCTGTGCCTATTAAACCTCTAGCCTTAGCAGCTGACTCTGGGTTTGTTTGGGAACACCATCAATACGCAAAAATTGGATATGGTAATTATGCTTCTCCATATCTTGAAGCAGGCGCATCCTTTGGCGATGGCATAAAGTCAATGATTACTGCACATGGCAAGTATCAGTCTGCAAAGGGAAGTCTTCCTCTGCAGCAATATAGCAAAACAGGAATTGACCTTGTCGGTATTTTTAATACAAACAATAATCAAGAAATTACTTCAAAAGTCTATTGGGATAATTACAGTACATATAGGTATGGTTACAAACTCGATTCCTTAAAAGTTGGGAAAGATTCACTACACCAACGGTTTAATACTATTGGGGTAGAAGTAGGGCTTCAGAATAAAGTCCCTTCTGCTTATGGGCTTACCTATCATCCTCAATTGCAATTCAACTATTATTTTAATACAAGTGCATCTAAAGAAACAAACCTGCTGATCAAGGCGCCAGTAAGCAAAGCGTTCGGCAAGTTATTCTCACTAGATCTGGGTGTAACGGCTGATATCACCAATTATTCCACTACACAGTATCTTGATACGGCTAAATTGCACAACAATCTCTTTAACTTCAATACATCCGTACACTTCATTACGCCTAATTTCAAGTTGAACGTAGGATTAGTTCCTTCATGGGATAATGGAAACTTTTCCTTATTGCCCAACTTTACCGCGGAAGGAAAGCTAGCCGACAAGAAATTAATTGTGGAAGGTGGATGGATTGGCTACTATCAAAAAAATACGTACAAGAGTCTAACGTCACTCAATCCGTATATGGTACCTCCTTCTGTACTGTTTAATACCAAGGTGAATGAACTGTTTGTTGGTCTCAAGGGAAGTATTGATAAGCACCTTACCGCCAATGCAAAGCTTTCTTTTTTACAAATGGATAATGTTGCTTTGTTTGCTAATGACACCACTACAGGAAAGAACCAAGATTTCTTATTATTGAACGAACCTTCTATGCAAGCTCTAAGGCTAAAAGCAGAAGTTAGTTATGATATTCAAGAAAAATTGACGGTTTTGGGAGGAATTACTTATACACAGTTTACAAAGCTTAGTGTGAATAATAGGGCTTATGGTTTGGTGCCATTGGAGCTGAATGGAACATTACGATGGAAGCTTCTGAACGACCTTACACTTAAAAGTGATGTCTTTTTATTCGATGGAAGCTATTATCGTGGTCAGAAATTGCAAACAAATAAGCTAAATCCTGCTTTTGATGCTAATTTGGGTGCTGAGTTCCCTGTAACTAAGAAGTTGAATGGTTGGATTCAATTTAATAATTTTCTCAACAATAAGTACCAACGATGGAATCAATATCAGGTGTTGGGTTTTCAATTATTGGCAGGAGTTGTATATTCGTTCAGATAATTTTGTTGTATGTACCCACTTTTGTATAAATATTTCTTAGTCAACAAAAAAGTTGGCATTCCTGGTCTAGGCAACTTTTCGTTGCAAGACACACCTGCAACACTCGATTTTGTGAAGGGATCTTTACACGCTCCTCAATACAAAATTGTATTTAGCAAGAAGGAAGAGGAAAAAGTAGATAACAATCTTTTCATTTACCTCGGGAAAGAGATGAAACTGGAAGAATGGCAAGTGGCTAAGAAATTTCAAGAATTTACCGAGTCTATCAAGCAAAATATCGCAGGAAATAAAGCAGTAGAATTACCTGGAATAGGAAAATTGCAAAAAGGATATGATGAAGATATTTTCCTTATTCCTGATGCCGAAGCTATGGCAATACCTTTGGCAGACATAAAACTTAATAATGTTAACGATTCCAGAGCTAACTTAATAGACCTATACAGTACCGGAGAGCACCTCATTCTGACAGAGGAAAGCGAAGACGACAAGCTAGAAATGATTATTAAGCACAAGGAAGAAGATTATTGGTGGGTATACGCCCTCATTCTTGGATTAATGGGCGTTGCGGCTTTGTTGTGGTACTATATTTAATTATCTACATCTTTTCTAAATGGCATCTATTATCAACTATCAGCAATGCCCTTGCTGTGGCAGCACCAACATTGTACACCAACTCAAAGCAAAGGATTATACAGTTAGCAACAAGCTATTCGACATCTGGCATTGTAACGATTGTACCTTAAGATTTACACAGGACGTTCCCGACGCTGCAAATATTGGCCCTTACTATCAGTCTACAAGTTATGTCTCTCACTCCGATACTCAGGTGGGACTCATAAATAAACTATACCACAGGGTAAGGAAGATAACACTACAGAATAAAAAGAACCTGATTAATAATGCAACCAAGATAACAGGGGGTGCTTTATTGGATGTTGGTGCAGGCACAGGTGCTTTTGCAAACACGATGAAAGAAGCTGGTTGGAAAGTGACGGGCCTTGAACCAGATGCAACTGCCCGCCAAGTTGCAATCAATAAGTTTGGTTTGGAGATGAATGATCCTCAAACGCTATTTTCATTGACCGCAGAAAGTTTAGACGTAATTACTATGTGGCATGTATTGGAACATGTACATAACCTGCATGGTTATCTAGAACAATATCACTCAATCTTGAAGGAAACAGGCAAACTGATTATAGCAGTACCTAATTATACAAGTTATGATGCTGCTCATTATGCCGAACATTGGGCTGCTTATGACGTACCAAGACATTTGTATCATTTCTCTCCAGAAAGCATGAATCGCTTAGCAAAACTAAAAGGCTTTAAGATTGAAGCCCATCATCCTATGTGGTATGATAGCTTTTATGTGAGTATGCTTAGTGAACAATACAAAAACGGAAAAGGAAACTTGGTTAAAGCTGTTTGGAACGGATTAATATCCAACCTCAAAACAGCTAGTAACACAAAGCTTTGTAGTTCAGTTATTTATGTATTGGCAAAAGCGTAAACTTTTTTATTGAGGTTACTAGGTATCAGTATCTAACCTATCTACTTTCAAGCCGGGTAGCGCACGTAAGCGGTCAACTAATTCTTCCAACTCTTCTTTATCATGCACGAATACTTTGATAGTGCCTTCAAATAAACCATCTCCACTTTCTATGGTGAGGGCGGCGATATTTATTTTAAGCTCTCCACTGATAATGTTGGTAATCTTATTCACAACACCCACATCATCCACTCCAACTACTTTCAAGCCGGTTAAGAAGGAAATTTCTTTGTTCTTTGCCCATTTAGTCTTCACAACTCTGTGGCCATAGTTGGCCATCAACTGTGCAGCATTCGGGCAATTGGTTCTGTGAATGATAAGGCCCTTGCCAGTACTCACAAATCCAAACACGGCATCGCCAGGAATTGGGTTACAACATTTGGCAAGTGTGTACATTATTTTATCACTGCTCTCACCAAATATAATTAGTTCACTATCCTTCTTGCTATACTGTTTTTGAGCTTCTGTTGTTACCTCGGGTATGATTACTTTCGGCTTTGGTGGTTCTAGCTTATCGCCCAATACATTAAAGTCCTTCAACTCTTTTAAGTCTATTGACTTTGTAGCAATCATGTAGAACAAATCTAGCTGAGAAGATAGTTTATAAAAGCCCATCAACTCATCAATATTATGACTACTATAGCTCGCCCCCATTCCTTCCAGCTTGCGTTGTAGAATGTACTTTCCATCTTCCGCAGTCTTCCTTTTATCTTCCTTCAGCGAGTCTTTTATCTTAGCTTTTGCCTTCGCCGTAACAACAATACTCAACCAGTCTTCGGTTGGTTTTTGCTTGTTACTTGTGATAATTTCTATCTGGTCACCACTTCTTAGCTTATGACTGATGGGTACTAATTTATGATGCACTTTGGCACCAATACAATGACTACCAACTTCACTATGCACCGAGAAGGCAAAGTCTAGGGCGGTACTTCCCTTTGGCAACATCTTCACTTCTCCCTTGGGCGTATAAACATAAATTTCCTCTGCCAGGAAAGAGGTCTTGAAGTCGTTCAGGAAGTTGATGCTATCATCGGTATCTTCTTGCGCCAATACTTCTCTTATCTGCCCAAACCATTTGTCAAAACGATCCTCGTCACTGCTACCTTCCTTGTATTTATAATGCGCCGCCAAACCCTTTTCTGCAATATCATTCATCCGTTTTGTACGAATCTGTACTTCCACCCACTTCCCTTGTGGTCCCATTACGGTTGTGTGCAACGCCTCATAACCATTACTTTTCGGATTGCTCAACCAGTCTCTCAAACGTTCTGGGCTAGGATTGTATTCATCCGTAATCATGGAGTAAACCTTCCAACACTGTTCTTTTTCTTTTTCGGGAGGAGCGTCTAAGATGATACGAAT
>CANGFK010000185.1 GCA_947452925.1 Chitinophagaceae bacterium
GTTAGTGATACCTACTGGATACAGTTTTAATTTGGATGGAACTTCAATTTACTTAAGTATGGCTGTCATTTTTATAGCTCAGGTCTTTAATGTGCCTCTTGATTTGTGGCAACAAGTGACAATAATTGGGATTCTGATGATTACCAGTAAGGGGGCTGGAGGGATTTCTGGGAGTGGCTTTGTTGTTCTAGCATCTAGTCTTGCTGCAATAAAAGTGATACCGGTTGAAGGATTGGCCTTGCTGATTGGTGTAGACCGTTTCATGAGCCAGGGAAGGGCAATTACTAATATGATTGGAAATACTATAGCAACAGTTGTGATTGCAAAGAATGAAAATCTTTTGGATATGGATGTTTATAATAGGGTAGTTGAGGGAAAAGTTGCCAAGAAGTCGAACGTGTTTCCGTTGACACAAGAGGTGGAGGTGGTTAGTAAGGCTTTATAATAGGAATGTATCTAACGATTAAATTGAGAAAACGTCATGGGAAAAAAATTGGTACTGGTTGCAATTGTGGGCTTCTTGCTAGGAAACAGTATTATTGCACAAGAGATAGATTCTACATTGGCTGCCTCCGGGAATGTCCATATTTTAAGGTTGCAGAGGAGTTATACGCTGGGTGATGGGTTTCGGATTCGTTCTTCTGTTGGTAGTGTAACTTTCAATCAAAGTTTGCAAACTTTGTATCTTATCAATTCTCCTAATAATTTTAATACTACCAATTCTGAATTTAGTATCAACAGGGCCAGGTTAACTATGAAAGGCAATCTTTTTGATAGAAGGTTGACGATGGTTATGCGTACCAACTTTGCAAATAATTATCAAAGTGCCACTACTGGTTCAAGGTCTTTCAATTCAGAATTGGAGGAAGCGTTTGTTCAGTATAGCTCCAATCCAGCACATACTTTCAATATTGGTCTTAGAGCTGATTACATCGATTCTCGTGAATTGAGAATTGAAGGGGAGGACTTAAGTTTTATTGGCAGAAGCGCTGCTTCTCTAGCGTTTGATGCTGTATTTGATTATGGAATTCGTTACATAGGAAAATATAGACTGGGTGGACAACACATACTCAAACCCTACCTTTCTTTAACTACAGGTGAGGGGAGAGCTAGCCTGCAAAAGAACTATGGCGGATTGAAATATGGTATCCGATTAGATTATTATCCTTTGGGGGAGTTTGCTCACGGTGGTGATGCACAAATGGAAGATTTTGAAAGAGAGGCGAAGCCAAAGTTGCTTGTTGGAGCTGTTTATAGTTACAATAATGGGGCTTCCTCTGCATTTGGAACCAATGGAGGACGGTTTTTATTCGGTGATGGAAGTGGCAATATTGTTTTGCCCAACTATACCAAGTGTGTTTTTGATTACTTATTCAAATACCGTGGCTTTTATTCTTTAGGAAGTGTTATTGCAACTTCGGCTACAGTGCCCACAAGTATCGCTGGTGCATATACTTTGTCTGGAAAGTTCAATCCATACACGGGGTATTCCTCACATCAGGTTGATTCTAGTGTCAAATCAATCCTTAATTTGGGTACAGGGTTTAATGTGCAAGCAGGGTATCTTTTGAGATCAGATTGGGGATTGGGTATACGTTATGCTGTCCTGAATAATGATATCTATTCTGCAGCATTTGCAGACTATAACAAGAATTATAGTTTTATAGTAACTAAGTATTTGGCCGGAAATGATTTGAAAATACAGGCTCAGTTTGACTACAATCAAGTGAGAGCAGGTCTGCAAACGCCTAACAACAAGGCAAACTACACTGGTCAGATAATGTTTTGTGTTCATTTATAACAATATAAAAAGAGTATGATGATTGCTAGAAAGATGATTTTTATTTATGGAGCCGCTTTGTTATTGCTGCTTTCAAATAGGGTGTTGGCTCAGGGGAATGCAAGTAAGTTGGTGCCCAAAGATTCTACTTTGATGTATATAAATGGTGAGGGGACTTTCCTGCGACTTGGCAAAAAGGATGGTGCCACATTTAATTTGGCATCTACGGTTCAGTCGGGCTATCAGTATAATCAGTTGGATTCGATTGTTGTTACTGGTACAAATGGTGCAACTACTGATATCAAAACAAACACCAATAGATTATCTCTAAATCTGGTTAGAATATCTTTCACCGCGAGTGGATTGAAAGACAAAGTTTCTTTGGGTATTGTAAATGACTTTACCGGTACTTCTGGTATCTTGGAAGGATGGGTTGGCATATCAGTCTTGAACAATCATGGTAAATTGATATTAGGTCAAAAACAAACCAACACTAACAACAGGTTGGCAATGGCGGATGAAAAATATGCTTCTATTATGGCGCAATCTCTTGCTGGAAAATCTAATGATGGGATTGTTTATGGAGGATTGATGCAAAACTTCGTAGGTTCTACAAGAGAAGGTGGTATCTACTTCGAAACCAACTTCACGCTGAACAAGTGTAGAATTTATCCTTCTGTGTCCCTTACTACTGGAAAAGGACAAAACTTCTTTAGCACACAATCTGGGCCCGGACTTAAATATGGTGGACGTATTGATGTGATGCCAATGGGCGATTTTATTAAAAACGGCGCTTTTGTAGCAGATGACATCTACAGAGAACCTAAACCCAAGTTGGCTATCGGTGTTGCGGGTAGTTATAATGTGAAAGCAAACAGCCCAATTGGTTCTGATAATGGATTGATTACGGCTATCTACAACAATACAAAAGTGCAGGATTGGGCTAATTATAGAAAAGTAGTGGCAGATTTCATTTATAAAAACAATGGATTTGCGTTGGTGGGAGAGTATATTAACGGTTCTATCTATGGTAAGAACCTGTATACGAATGCAGTTGCAACAACTAGACTAACAGACTCTACAGCTAGTGCTTTTTATAATTTGGGCAATGCATTCAATCTACAAGGTTCTTACATCACAAAAGGTGGATGGGCTTTCAATGGCAGATTCTCTCACATAACGCCCGAAACCTACATTCCTACTTCTTTGGTACACAATCAAACTTGGTATACAGTGGGAGTAAACAAATATTTGAGTGGTAATGCGCTCAAAATTGGCTTGAACGTCAATTATATTCAGGATAATAATTCGGCATTACTAAAGAAAATGCTTACTGGTAATCTTGCTATTCAACTTATTTTCTAAACAAAAACAATCATGAAAAAGAATATTTTAATATACAGTTTTATCTTTTTATTACTAGCCGGTTGTACGTCTAAATTAGATTTCACCACGCCATCTACACCTGTAGTGCCACCTAATAATGGCAATTCTGACTTGATTATATCTGAACTTGCAACTGCCATCAACACATTTACTGGGCCAACAGCAGTAAAAGCTAGAAACCATTATGTTGAGCTTTGGAATGGTACAAAAGCTACGGTCGATCTGTCTAATTATGCCATTGGCTATCAGGCTGTTTCTGATACAAATACACTCTCTGCCTGGAGCTTTTCTGCAGGAAATTACTTTATTCTTGGTCGTACATTGGCTGCATCTAAGGCTTATGTAATTGCTTCTCCGCTGTCCGATACAGCTGTTTTTAAAGGGGATACCATCTGGGGAACTAATAGTGCTGCCGCGGCTGATGCTTCTTCGCCATTGCAATTGTCCGGTAATAGTGCCATCGCGTTATTGAAAAAAGATGCAGCTGGTACATATAATTTGGGTGGGGCTAAGTATAAAATTATCGATGTTTTCTGCAGCCCTTCTGTAGCAAGAAGTGCTTTCACAGGAACTCAGAGTACTAGAAATAATATTTTTTGGGCTGTGGGAGATACCACAACCGATACCAGAAACAGAACTTTCAAACGTAAACCTTCTGTGACAGCGCCTCAGTCTGACTGGAGTATTTCCAACGCTGTTGGGGCTTCTCAGTGGGAAGTGTCTGGAAACAAGATTTGGGACTATTCCAATGTGGGATTGCCAACTGTAAATTAGTTTGAAGAAGTACTACTTAGTATTTATGACAGTAGTTTGTTGAAATAACAAGGTTGTTATTCAAAATATCAATGTCATTATTCGCAATAACAATGTTGTTATTCGGAATAACAAGGTCATTATTACCAATAACCATATTGTTATTGGTAATAACAAGGTTACTATTGAGAAAAACAAGGTTGTTATTCGCAATAACAAGGTCATTATTGGCAATAACAACATTGTTATTAGAAGAAACAAGGTTGTTATTGGGCTGAAGAGAGGGTTTTTAGAAGGAGAAGGGAGTAAATAAATCATAAAAATATAGCTTGTTCATGGCAATGGCAGATGTGTAATCTGGTCCAAATGGTCACTTTTTTGCCTTAACTGAACAGTTTTTAAGTTGAATGTAAGAGCGGCTTGCCATCAAATTTTTTTATTAACCGCAAAATGAAACATTATGGAAGTTACAAGTAAAGTTGATGCAGTTTTGAAAGGATTGAAACGCATCGGGGTAAGAAATGAAGCAATTAATTATCAACTTGCGCCAGATGAATTGGTTGAGCAAACGCTTTTGAGGGGTGAAGGAGTATTGAATGACACAGGTGCTTTGTGCATTAACACCGGCACTTTTACAGGAAGGAGTCCCAAGGACAAGTTTATTGTAAAAGACGAAAGAACCGAAAAAACAGTGGATTGGGGTGGCTTCAACAATCCGATTGATGAGCATCATTTCATTAAACTGAAAAATAAATTATTGACTTTTCTAAGTCATAGAGAAACTATCTGGGTGAGAGATGCCTATGCTTGTGCAGATTCAAATCATAAATTAAACATCAGGGTAATCAATGAAGACCCTTGGAGTAACCTGTTTTGCTACAACATGTTTCTTCGTCCCCAAGAAGAAGAATTGGAAGATTTTGTTCCTGATTGGCATATTATTCAGGCGCCTTCTTTTCTGGCGGATCCTGCAATTGATGGTATCAGACAGAACAATTTTTCTATCGTATCCTTCACCCACAAAATTATTTTGATAGGTGGCACAGGTTATACGGGAGAGATGAAGAAAGGGATATTTACTATTCTTAATTATATCCTCCCGCACGAAAAAAACATTTTGAGTATGCATTGTAGTGCAAACATTGGTAATGATGGCGATGTTGCTGTTTTCTTTGGATTGAGTGGAACAGGAAAAACGACTTTGAGTGCAGACCCCGAGCGCAAATTGATTGGTGATGACGAACATGGCTGGACGGATAACTCGGTTTTTAACTTCGAAGGAGGCTGTTATGCAAAATGTATTGACTTGAGTGAAGAGAAAGAACCTGAAATTTTTCATGCTATACGTCCGGGCGCATTGGTAGAAAATATTGTTTTTAAAGAAGGGACGTCAACCATTGATTTTACAAATAAATCCATCACCGAAAACACAAGAGTTAGCTATCCGCTGAGTTTTATCAGCAATGCTGCAGAGCCAAGTATTGGTGGTTTACCCAAAAATATTTTCTTTTTAACCTGTGATGCGTATGGTGTTTTACCACCTATCAGTAAGTTGTCGCCCGAGTTGGCCATGTATCAATTCATCAGTGGATATACTGCAAAAGTAGCTGGAACAGAAGCAGGTGTTACGGAGCCAAAAGCTACTTTTAGTGCTTGTTTTGGTGCACCTTTCCTTCCTTTACATCCTGGATTCTATGCAGAAATGCTTGGTAAAAAGATTAGGGAACATAAAGTGAATGTGTGGATGGTGAACACTGGTTGGAGTGGCGGCGGCTATGGTGTGGGTAAGCGGATGAAGCTTTCTTATACCAGAGCCATGATTACTGCTGCACTAAATGGCGAATTGGATAATCTAGAATACGAGGCACATCCGGTATTTGGAATGGAAGTTCCTGCCACTTGTCCAAATGTGCCTTCAGAAATATTAGATCCTAAGAATACATGGGTTGATAAGTCAGCGTATGATGCTGTTGCTAAGGATCTGGCTTCTCAATTTGTGGGCAATTTTGATAAGTACGCAGCAGGAGTAAGTGCCGAGATTATTGCGGCTGCGCCTAAGGTATTGTAGTATTACTATTTTATAAAGAAAAAGGAAGGGGAGGGGTTGAAGGAAAGAATGCTTTTCTTTTGCTTCTTCTCCTCTTTGGTTTATTAGTTACTTGTTTATTTTTGAATTATATGAAGTCGATTGCATCCATTTTTGTTGTTTGTTTGTGCCTGCTGATAGTAGCCGTTTCTTGTACGCCGACGACAGTCAATAACCCCGCTGCCAATAGCGGTCCTTTTACTTTGACTGTAAACAATGGCTATGGAACCGCTACTTATAATACAGGGGATACAGTGCATATCTGGAGTAAAGAATGCACCAACAGCCAATCTTTTACCAAGTGGGCAGGTGATACCACAGCTTTTTCAGGAAGGAATGAGTGGCATACCTGGTTTATCATGCCGGCACATAATGTTACTGTTACTGCTTTGTTTCAGTCAGTAAATTATTCAATGAAATATGAAAAAATAAAGGGAAAAGATATTCTCAAGAATGTGTACTACAACCTCTCGCCAAGCAATAAAGGAATAGTTTATTTGTTTCATGGTGCGGGTGGCTCTGCAAGCTATTGGGTAGATAATTATGAGCCAGTTGCTTTGATTAAAGACCTACTTGCAAATGGTTTTGGAGTGATTATAACGGAGGCAGAAGAGGTGTCACTAAACAAAGATTTGAATGGTGATGGGGGATTGCGTTGGAATACAAGCCTTTTGGATAGCAACACCAATGTAGATTTTGCCAATATCAAAGTGATAACAGATACTTTTTATAATAGAGGGTTAGCAAACCGAAGTTTACCTCGCTATTCGGTTGGACAAAGCAATGGTGGGAGTTGTTCTATTGCTGTGTCTGCTTATTTTGGTTTTAAGGCAGGTGTCGCTTATTGTGCGGCTGGCGGTGCAGCAGGTACTGCTTTGTCTATTACAAAAACACCCATTTTATTCTGTTTGGAACAATTGGATAATAACAGTTTGATGGGAATAGCTGGTGATGCAAATGCCATTAATCAA
>CANGFK010000186.1 GCA_947452925.1 Chitinophagaceae bacterium
CAGTACTTACATAAGCCACCTTAGGGCTATCTGGTTTTAGCGTAGCTAAAATTGAGAAAAATCCGAAGGAATATTTTTCTCAAAAGGTAGAACGTAGTGGCGATGTAAGTACGAAGCCCGCCGGCTTTGAGGCAAAAAGACTTGAAAAGTGGCATTTCTTGAATCCAATAACAGTCTATCAAGAAATTAATTTTAGATGCGTTTGCCCTGATAAGAATAGGCAGATACTAGATAATACTTTCCATCTGCCTATCTTAGCAACGGATTAATTGTTCCTTCATGCAAACATGCCATTTTATTTTTCTGATGAACTTTCTAAAGAAGTGTGTTCTCCCTGTTCTCTTTTTGTTTGCGATGGCTAATGTGTTTGGTCAGCCTGTACTGCCAATTACCAAAAAGGGCGAACGTCCATTTATAGACTTTTACAAAGTTCCTGCCTCGGCTTTTACTCCCAATAAAATTCATGTAAAGTTCATTCCAGCCTATCGGAACAATTGTAGACTTGCCGCTTCTGATCATACAGAAAATACTGCTTTTAATATTTCTTCTGTAGATTCCCTTAATAAGCTTTTTGGGGTAAAAAGAATTAATTCTCTGTTCAAAGAAGGGCAAGTGAGTGTTGCATCAAAGCGGCAAAGTAGTAACGGTAGTTTGTTGCAGTCGGTAGTCGCTAATAAGGCTGTTGAGGAGGAGGCCTTAATAAAAAAACACCAGTCATGGGGCTTTGATTTATGGTTTGAACTACAATTTTCTTCAGCTATTGATGTTAAAAAGATTCTAAAAGCCTACCAACAAACCAAGGTTTTCGAAGTTGTTGAGCCACTTTATAAAGCAGCTGTCATCGGTTGTAAAACTGAAAGAAAAGACAATCAACAAATTCCACCACCACCGCCCTTTGTTACCAACGATCCGCTATTTGGTTTGCAATGGAATTTGCACAACACAGGACAAATTGATGGAACACCCGGAAAAGACATCGATATAATGAATGCCTGGGGCATAACCACTGGTGATACTGAGGTAATTGTCTCTGTTCATGATGAAGCAATCAACGTCAATCATCCCGATTTAGCTCAGAATATAGCAAAGGGTAAGAGTTTTAATTTTGTGAATAACACCGATTCGCTAACTGCCGATGATAGTCATGGCTCACATTGTGGGGGAATCATTGCAGAAGTGAGTAATAATGGTGAGGGATTGAGTGGTATTGCGGGAGGCAATGGTTCTGTTAATTCTGGTGCAAGGCTGATGAGTTGTGAGATATTTGGACCGAAGGAAACCTTTGGCGGTTTTCCTCAGTCAATGGTTTATGCAGCAGACAAAGGGGTGGCTATTTCAAGTAATAGCTGGGGTGAAGCTACCCTTGGAGATGTGTATCAGGTGGAGGATCTGGATGCGATTGACTATTTTATTGCCAACGGTGGAGGAAAGGTTTTGAATGGTGGAGTGGTGGTATTTGCTGCTGGCAATGACAGTTCCAACAGGCATATATATCCTGGTGTTTACAGCCCGGTTATTTGTGTTGCAGCTACAAATAATCAAGATAAAAAATCTTTTTATAGTGATTATGGCAACTGGGTCGACATCTCTGCACCCGGTGGTGAAGGGTGGTGGGGAGGAGGTATTTTTGCTGCTGATAATGTCGCATATAGCAACAGTTCTGGTACCTCTTTCGCTTGCCCACAAGTGGCTGGTGTAGCGGCATTGGTTGCATCTGTCCTGAAAGGGAAAGCTTCTGCCAATGATGTCAGAGAAATTTTACTATCTACAACAGACAATCATTATCCGCTCAACCAAAACTACAAGGGGATGTTGGGAACGGGTAGGCTAAATGCCTATTCGGCGGTTTTGAAAGCGCAGTCTCTCAGTACAAAAAAAGCTAGTTCTGTCAATGGATTTTCTGCTGCTGGTGAGTGTAATGCTATCGCTCTCAATTGGAATGATACGCTTGGTTCTGAAGTTATCATTGCGTATAATGATGAGGGAAATTTGGGAGTGTTGACCGATGGTAATTCGTATGGTGTAGGTGATAGATTGATAGGAGGAGGAACTGTTATCTATAAAGGTAAGGGTAACAAGTTCAGCGTCCCATTAATAGATTCTGTTAGTGAGTATCATTTCAAGATTTGGTCTGTCGGAAGTAGTAAACAGTATTCTTTCAGTAAAACAACCGAAGCCATTATAAAACCAACCGTTACTGCTGTTGGAGCCAATGCTTTGGTGCAGAATTTCGACCTTCCTCCTTTGTATCCAACCAAAATATGGCATGGCTCAACAAGCACTTATGACTTTAGTAGTTGGATTCATACTGCCAATGATACCTCACATACAGGTGCAGGGGATGACTATTCAATGTGTTTATACAACTATAAATACAATAAGAAATTGGGTGCTGTAGATACTTTGTCTGGACCCTATATCCAGGTGAAGGGTGCCGACAGCATCAACCTCAACTTCTGGCATGCCTATCAGTTTATAAATAGAAATCTGTCTTATGCTGATACTTTGGAAGTAGTGGTAAGTGCAGATTGTGGTAAAACATATACATCTGTTTGGAAGAAAGGGGGGAAGGAATTGGCAACTGTCGCCGATACTGCAGATAAAGAGTTTTATCCTTTTGGCGGGCTACATAAATGGAAGCAGGACGTTATAAACCTAGCTCAATTCAAGTCGGCTGATAAGATTCTCGTTGGTTTTAGGGGATATAATGGCGAAGGGAATAACTTGTTTCTGGATAATATAAAAATAGATGTCTTCTACAAAACAGACCTTGCAGTTACGGGTATTAGTCAGCCTATAGCTACTGAGTGTAATACAAGCGTTAGTCCACAGGTATTACTTAAAAATACAGGCATCAGAGCCATTACTTCTTGTTCTATCGGCTATCAGGTAGATGGCGGTTCTGTCAATAAATCCTCTTTTGCAATCAATATTCCTGCTAATGATTCGGCAAGTATTACACTGCCTGTATACCTGCAAGAACCCGGTATGCACACCATCAATGCGTTTTCATATTTGCCAAATAACAGTATCGACAACAATCCCCTTAACGATACTTTGCAAGGCACAATCACAGTACTGCCGAAGTCTTACTTGCCACTATCGGAAAGTTTTGAGGATAGTAGCTTTTTATCTGTTGGTTGGCAGTTGAAAAATAAACATGAATTCAGTTGGTTAATGACCAATGCTGCCGCTAGTAAAGGGAAGTCATCGGTATTTGTACAGAATTTCCGCAACTATTATCTAGGGGAAACCAATGATTTATTAACTGCACCTATTACGATGAGTAGTCCGTTTGATAGCCTGTTCTTGTTGTTTGATGTAGCCGCTTCAACTTTGGCAGATACCATTAGTAGTGATACTTTGCAAGTAGATATGACCAAAGATTGTGGCATTTCCTGGCAGACTATTTATAAGAAGTGGGGGAGTACCCTTGCCACCGCACCATCAACAACTGTTGAGTTTGTGCCTGAGGCCAAACAATGGAGAATAGATAGTTTAAATTTAAGTAAGGCAATAAACCGAGGCGACGTGGTGCGCTTCAGGTTTAGGAATTGTAACAACAATAGAAATAATATCTATCTGGATAATGTCCGTTGTTACGCTACATCCAAGTTGTTGCAAGAAAAGGGATTGCTCATCTATCCCAATCCATTTAAAGGGGTACTGAATATTCAGCATTATACCAAGCCCACTTCATTGCAGCGTATTGTAGTTTACAACGAAAAAGGGCAGAAAGTTAAAGTCATTGATTATGAATTAAATGCTTCAACTAGTGAAGTAATTAATATGAACAATCTTCCTGCAGGACTTTATGCTATTCAGTTAATTTATTCGGATAAGAAAGTAACGAAAAAGATGTTGAAGTTGGGTAACTAGTTATCAAATAGTAAGGGATATAGGTATAAAATCTACAAATACAATGCGTAGGAGGTTTTCTGAATATCAAATAAACCTCACCCGACTGACAATGTAGCATACATGAAGTCAAATAAACCCCACCCGACCGACAATAAAGCATACAGGAAGTCGAATAAACCACAGGTAACATCAAATAAAGGACAGGTAAATCCAAATAAACCCCACCCGACTTCAAATAAAGGCTAGGCGAAATCAAATAAACCCGTTGCTGTCTCTAATAAACCGCATCAATTTCTATGTAATTCGCAACCATGTACAGATTACTTGTCAATGTTTGTTACTATATTCGTTTATTAAATTTAATATCATGAGCAAAGTATGGTTTATAACAGGTTGTTCCACCGGGTTTGGTCGGAGTCTTGCAAAAGAAGTCTTACAAAAAGGATTCAAGGCAGTTGTTACTTCTAGAAAGAAAGATGATGTATTGGATATAACTTCCGATTATCCCCAAAGCTCATTAGCAATAAAATTGGATGTAACCAATCCTGAGGAAATTGCAGCTGCTGTTGCAGAAGCAGTTGCTCATTTTGGCAAAATTGATGTCTTGGTAAACAATGCTGGCATCGGTTATTTCGGTGCAATAGAGGAAAGTGATGAAGCCGAAGTGAGAAAGATGTTTGAGATAAATGTATTTGGTCTGGCAAATGTAACAAATGCAGTATTGCCCATTATGCGCAAGCAACGAAGCGGACATATCTTGAATGTAGCTTCTATTGGCGGACTGATGTCTTTCCCTGGTGTAGGTTTTTACAATGCAACCAAATATGCTGTAGATGGTTTGTCAGAAGCTTTGTCCAAGGAAGTAGCTCATTTGGGCATAAAGGTGACCATCATTTGTCCGAGTGGTTTCCGTACAGACTGGGCAGGTCGTTCAGCCAAGAATGCATCAATTGAAATAGAAGATTATGCACCTTCTGCACATCAGAATAAAGAAACAATAAGGGGATATAGTGGTAACCAACCCGGAGACCCAGAGCGTGCAGCAAAAGCAATCATTAAGGCTGTGGAAAGTGAAAACCCTCCATTGAGGTTGCTATTAGGAGCTGCAGCATTGAAGAATGCAAGACTGAAACTTGAACAACTCAAAACTGACTTTGATGCTTGGGCAGAAACGACAGTTGGCGCAGATTTTCCTCCAAATAAACGAGATTGGTAATAATCGATTGTTTATTTCTAATGAGTGATAAGTTTCAAAATCACTTATCACTAATCATTAATCATTAATCATTAATCATTAATCATTAATCATTAAACGTTAATCACTAGCTACTATATGCAAGATGCGCACCTACATCATAATGAGAAACATTTAAATAGTTCTGATTTACTAACGGATATAGTTATCGGTATGAGCGATGGGCTTACTGTGCCTTTTGCTTTGGCGGCTGGTTTGAGTGGAGCTGTCAGTAATACTTCGCTTATTACGATTGCAGGTATTGCAGAAATTGCAGCCGGTTCAATAGCAATGGGATTGGGTGGCTATCTGGCTGGCAAAACAGAACAAGACCATTACAGGAGTGAACTGGCTAGAGAATATGATGAAATAGAAAATAAAGCCGAAGTAGAAAAGCAAGAGATAAGAGATATTTTCAGCAGTTGGGGCTTTAGTAAACAATTACAGGAACAAGCGGTTGAAGAGATAGCAAAAGATAAAGATAAATGGGCTGAATTTATGATGAAACACGAATTAGGGCTTGATAAACCACATCCTAAACGTGCTAGAAAGAGTGCTTTCAACATTGGCATTTCGTACATTTTTGGAGGCTTGGTTCCATTGAGTCCCTACTTTTTTGTGCCTGATGCTATTGGGGCATTGAAAGTGTCAGTAGGTGTAACGCTTGTATGTTTGTTTATATTCGGCTATTTTAAGAGTAAATTGACTGGCGTAAACCCGCTTGTAGGCGGATTGAAAGTAATGTTGATTGGAGCTGCCGCCGCAGGTGCCGCCTTCGCAATAGCCAAACTGATAGATGGAGGAAAATAGTGCTTAGTTATTAGTGGTTAGTTGAGGGTAATGATTTTTTGAACTAATCACTAACAACTAATAACTAACCATTAATGATTGGATACATTTGCCGCCATTTCAACAATAAAGGGGATAACAACAATGATGACTTTTGATGATTTAAATTTAAATACCCCACTTCGTAAGGCACTCGCCGACTTGGGCTACACCCATCCTACAACTATTCAGCACAAAGCTTTTCCAGTAATTATGTCGGGGCGGGATA
Organism: Chitinophagaceae bacterium; assembly: GCA_947452925.1. Taxonomy (GTDB): domain Bacteria; phylum Bacteroidota; class Bacteroidia; order Chitinophagales; family Chitinophagaceae; genus Parasediminibacterium. The sequence goes on from CANGFK010000186.1 coordinate 6,153, forward strand.
TGTGCGGAATAGCGCAAACAGGTACGGGAAAAACACTTGCCTACTTGCTGCCTTGCCTTAGGCTCTGGAACTTTACTAAGGACAGAAATCCGCAGATACTCATCATTGTGCCTACTAGAGAACTAGTCGTGCAAGTAGTTGATACTGTGAAGGAATTAAGTGAATATACCAGTCTAAGAGTGGTGGGCGTTTATGGAGGCGTAAACATTAATACACAAAAGTTAGCTGTAGAAGATGGCGTAGATATATTGGTCGGCACTCCAGGAAGGTTGATTGATTTGATTTATGATGCTTCTTTCAAAACTAAGAATCTTAAACGATTGATTGTTGATGAAGTGGATGAAATGTTGAATCTAGGCTTCCGGACACAACTGAAAAATATACTGGATGCTTTACCTCAGAAACGTCAGAACCTATTGTTTTCTGCAACAATGATAGAGGAAGTGGAGGAACTTATTAATACGTTCTTCAATGCGCCCATCACCATCGAGGCTGCTCCAACTGGTACCCCTCTGGCTAACATAGATCAGCGAGTGTATCATGTTCCCAACTTTTATACTAAAGTAAACCTTTTGCTTCAGTTGCTTAGTCGTGATGTAACGATGACAAAGGTTCTGGTCTTTGTTGCTACTAAAAAGCTTGCAGATGAATTGTACGATGAACTAGAAGCTGAATTCCCGGAAAGGGTAGGCGTAATACATTCCAACAAGCACCAGAATCATCGTCTGAATACCGTTATTGCATTTCAAGAGGGTAAATGTAATTTCTTGATAGCAACAGATATCATTGCTCGTGGGTTAGATA
>CANGFK010000187.1 GCA_947452925.1 Chitinophagaceae bacterium
AACGTGAAAAACATCCTTAAATTATCTCTTCTTGTAATTTTTTGGAATGTTGAAGTTAAAGATTAACGGTTCATTGAACGAGTACTGTTTGAAATCGAGGTCAATGTCCAATTTGTTTCTTTCTGCCACCGAGATATTTCTGTAAGTAGAAAACTGTATATCTCCTTTTGATTCGTAGTTATTATAAGTAATGTCACAAGTTCTGTTTCTTTGTATATCTACGTCATCGAGTTTACTATGCAATGGTTTAAAGTCTTTACTATCCAGTGTAATCAGGTTCTTGAAAAGATTACCTATCATCAATACTATCAGGTGATTGTCGCTTGATCTGTAAGAAACAACATTGCTATCCAAAAAAGTAGGATTACCAATAATGAGGTCTTGTAAAGTATTGAAATCAAAAGGTATCTGCGTTACTTCTTGTACATAACTAATGCTTCTTCGCTGTACATATTTGTCTAGTTTATTCACAAGAATAATACTGTCTTTTGTAATCTTAGCTTCCATGCCAACAATGCCTAATGGCCCCACCAATTGAATGAGCATGATACTATCTTTCTTCATTTTTAGATAGGCAATTGCATTCTGACTAGTCTCTCCGCCTTCATAAAGTAGCTTTATCTTGGCTTTAAAAGTGGTGAAATCAATTTTATTCTTATACACTTTTCTAAGCATATCATGAATGAGTGCTTGCGTATCCACCTTAGGTGTTTCGGCAATTACCACAGTCTGAACAGTGTCTCTTTTGCTGAAAGCTTTATCTAATGTGTGTACTTTTCTAACAGGCCTGCAAGAAAAAGCAATGAGCATTATTAAAAGAAGAAAAGAAAGTATTTTCATTGTAATGATTTATTTTGAAGAAGTATCACGTTATACGTTTTAAGAAATACGTTGTACGTAAAACGTATCACTTACAACGTATAACTCCCCAGCCAAAGCGGCTAAATTAAACCTTTCCTGTATGACCGAACCCGCCTGCGCCTCTTGTAGTTTCGTTAATGTTTGAAACCGCCTGCCATTCTATCTGTTCTACAACCTGAATAACCATTTGTGCAATTCGGTCGCCATCATTGATGGTTTGTATTTCGCTAGATAAATTAATCAAAATTACCTTTATCTCACCCCTGTAATCAGCGTCAATTGTACCCGGCGTATTCAAACAAGTGATGCCCTGCTTGATGGCCAAACCGCTTCTGGGTCTAATCTGAGCCTCATAGCCATTGGGCAATTCGATAAAAATACCTGTAGGAACCAGCTTTCTTTCCATAGGTTCCAAGAAAATCGGCTCCGTAATAAAAGCCCTCAAATCCATACCCGACGAGCCTTCTGTGGCATAAGACGGCAAAGGATGATGAGAATTATTGATGATGGGAACAATGAGTTTATCTGCCATGAGAGTGTTTTTTATGATTAAAATTAAAGAAGAAGGATTAATCGAATGATGTTATATCAGCCTGAAATCACCATTTTACGTCTATACATTGTCATTGTACGTATATGAATTGTTCTTGTACATATACGTACTGTCATTGTTCATATATGTACAGACACTTTACGTTAACGTATTATCGTTGTACATACACGTACTGCGGCAGTTCTTCTACGTATTTTCATTGTACGTCTATGTACAAGAGCAGTTCTTATATGTAAAATAGGATTTGTAGTACTAATCAGACGGAGATTACATCCCACTCAAAATCTTTTTATAACTAGTAACGATACCCCTTATCAACGAAGAACTAAAGCCTTGATGTTCCATTTCATTCAGTCCTGCAATGGTGCAACCTTTTGGAGTAGTTACTTTATCAATCTCTTGCTCGGGGTGAGAACCCTTTTTTTGCAATAAATCTGCTGCACCTTTCACAGTTTGGGCAGCAATCAACGAGGCATTTGCTGCACTAAAACCAATCTCGATACCTGCCTGAATGTTTGCTCTGATATAACGCATGGCAAAGGCAGTACCCGAAGCAGCCAAAACAGTAGCAGCGTCCATCAATTTCTCTTCAATAAAGACAGTTTTGCCTAGTTTATCGAATACATTACCCACAAATTCCTTTTGCTCTTTGGTAGCATTGCTATCGCTAATGCATGTCATACTTTCCTGAATGGCGATGGCAGTATTAGGCATTGCACGGAAAATAGGGAATTGATTTCCGATAACTTCCTCAATGTCTTTCACCCAAACACCCGTGATAACACTCACCAAAATATGCTTTGTAGCATCAAGTTTTGGCAACATAAGGGTTAATACATCCTTTATCTGAAAAGGCTTTACAGCCAGAATAATATAGTCGGCAAAAGCGGCAGCTTCCAGATTATTATCACTCACAACAACCCCTCTTTCTTTTAAAGAATGGAGTGTAGCAATATTTCTTTTGGTGATTAAAAGCTGATTGGGTTGAATGAACCCACTATTAATCAACCCCTCAGCAATGGCCGAACCAAGATTTCCACCACCAATGATAGCTATTTTTTTAGACATGATATGTTGTAGTTGTTTGTATTAATAAAAATCTTTTTGAGGTTTTGAACGGAAGTCTTTCAGCACTTGAACCTGTATTGTAGTCTCTGTAATTTTGTATATGAGCATACATTTAAATGTTTTGAAGGAAATTCTACGTTTATGTTTGTTTACGTTAAAATATGCGTAAGGATTGTCAGTCAATTTTAAAAGGGTTTCATCAAAATCTTTCAAAAATCTATTTCCTAATCCACTATTTTTCTTTTCATAAAAATCAATCATACTTTCCAACTGAACCCAAACCTTCGAAGTAACCGCTAGATTGTACATTAACTGGCCTTCTTTTGTATCGATGCAAGATGCGCATAAGCCATTTTCATTATTTCTTCGTGAGTATAGCCTTTGTCTTCTCCACTATCCATTCGCCTGCCAGCTTCATCTGCCTCATCTATCCATTCTTGTGGCACTTCAAAGTCTTCCATTTGTTGTGTTTGATAAATAGATTCAGACTCATTGGCCAAATTGTTTAGGGTATTATCATATCTTGAAGAAATCTTAGAAAACATTTCATCAGCCGAAAGGATGTGTTTCTTTTCTTGTAAGAATGTTACAACTTCCTCAATTATATTTTCATCATTTAATTCTTGAATCAATTGGAATGCCTTCTCTTTTTTTAATTCTATATTGCTCATGACAAATAAATTTTAATCAAATCTACCAAATCTTTCCCTCAGCCAGGTAATTTCTTACATAATCATCAACACCTTCTTCCAAAGTATAGAAAGCATCGGTGTAACCAGCAGCTTTTAGCTTTTGCATATTCGCTTCGGTAAAGTATTGATATTTATCTCGGATATCTATGGGCATATCCACAAAAGAAATGTTAGGTTCTAAGTCTAATCCCCTGAAAGTAGAGGAGGCCAAAGCATAAAAACTGCGGGCACTGCCAGTTCCTAGATTATATAGCCCAGAAGGGATCTGTTCATTCTCCATCATCCAATAAATAACCTTTACTAAGTCCTTTACATATACAAAGTCACGGAGTTGTTCCCCATCTTTAAAGTCTGGACGATGACTTCTGAAGAGTTTCACTAAACCATCTTTCTTTATCTGATTGAAAGAATGCCAGATGACACTTGCCATTCTGCCTTTGTGATATTCATTGGGGCCATAGATATTAAAGAACTTTAAACCAGCCCAAAAAGGAGGGGTTTCTGTTTGCTTTAATGCCCATTTGTCAAACTCATTCTTACTTATACCATAAGGATTGAGGGGTTTTAGGTTCTCAACTACCTCATGGCTATCATCATAACCCAACTCTCCACTACCATAAGTGGCAGCAGAAGAGGCATAGATTAATGGGATATTATGCTTTGTGCAATAATTCCAAACGTTTTGAGAATACACTACATTCAACTCTTCATGGATAGAATAATCAAACTCGGTGGTATCTGTTCTTGCACCCAAGTGAATGAAAACATCAATGACAGGTTCATTTCTTTCCAACCATTCAAACAAACTCTGACGCTCTACAATAGTTTCATATTGTTTGCTTTCCCAGTTTACACGCTTTGTTTCTATACCAAAGTCATCAACCAGAATAAGATTGGTAAAGCCTTGTTCATTTAGATATTGAACCATACAGGAACCTATAAAACCGGCTGCACCAGTTACGACTATGCTTGTTAAGGATGTTGTTTCTTTATTCATTTTGAATGATTTTAAATTTTAAAGTATTAGAAATCTACTTTTGTTAAGAATTTCTCTATGGAAGTATCATACTTCTCTTTCCAGTCTGCAATATTGCCCCAGTCTGCACCATTTACATTGATTGAAGTAGTTACAGTTCCTAACTCCAAGAAGGATTGCCCCACAGCAATCAACGTTTCTTTTAATATGGCAATCTTTTCTTTCGATACACTTACAACTACCCTTCCTTGTGCTTCTCCCAACCAGAAAGCATCTTGCCTGATGGATGTAGATTGATCAGAAACCGTGAAACCTAATCCTTTTTGGAAGCCACTTTCAAGCAAGGTTACTATCAAACCACCCTCACTGATGTCATGCGCAGACTCAACCATTTTTTCTTTAATAATTTCTGCTACAACTTGTTGCATGGCAAATTCTTCTTCCAAATCGAAGTAAGGAGCAGGAGAATATTCTGTTGCTTTTAGTTTATGCAAGTATTCTGATGAACCAATTTCGTTTTGTTGTTTGCCTATCAAGATAATAACATCGCCTTCATTCTTAAAGAACATGGTCATTTTCTGATTCACATCATCCAATAACCCAACCATTCCAATAGTAGGCGTCGGATAAACCGGACCATCAGGATTCTGGTTATAAAAGCTCACATTACCACCCGTTACTGGCGTATTAAATCTTCTACAAGCATCGCCCATACCAGTTACTGCTTTCACAAACTGATAATAAACTTCAGGGTCGTAAGGATTACCAAAGTTCAGACAGTTGGTTACGCCCAAAGGCTCACCACCACTACAAACAATGTTACGGGCAGCTTCGGCAACAGCAATCATTCCACCCTTGTGTGGGTCTGCAAATACATATTTACTATTACAATCCACCGTCATTGCCAATGCCTTTCCTGTTCCTTTCGCCAATACGATAGAAGCATCGCTCGGTTCGTTGGTACTCATATTTGCCGCACCAACCATGCTATCATATTGGGTATAAATCCAACGTTTAGAAGCAATGTTTGGGAGTTGAACCAACTGTTCGGTGGCTGCTTTTAGTTCGGCGTTATCTTTTAAATCAGCAATATCCTCCAATTTAAAAGCCGCAATCTTATCTAAATATTTAGGAGCCGTATATTCCCTAGTATATTGCGGAGCACCGCCGCCTAATACTAATTCTTCCGCAGGAAGTGTAGCTTCCAATTCTCCGTGCATATAAAACTTCAATAAACCATCGGTAGTTACTTCTCCAATGTTACTTGCACTCAAATCCCATTTTTCAAACACAGCCAAAACTTCTGCTTCCTTACCCTTTTCTACCACCATCAGCATACGTTCTTGGCTTTCGCTCAAAAGCAATTCCCAGGCCTTCATATCTTTTTGGCGAGTAGGTACTTTGTCTAAATCAATCCTCATTCCTACACCACCTTTTGCACTCATTTCGGCTGTGCTACAGATAATTCCAGCCGCACCCATATCCTGCATCCCTACTACAGCACCTGTTTCAAGCACTTCTAGGCAAGCTTCCAACAGTTTCTTTTCCTGAAAAGGATCACCCACTTGTACCGCTGGCAATTCTTGTACACTATCTTTTGTGATGTCGGCGCTAGCAAAACTTGCTCCTCCTATACCGTCCTTACCAGTAGCACTTCCTACAAAGAACACAGGATTTCCTTCGCCCAAGGCAATAGCACTTACTGTTTTGCCTATTTCTACAATCCCAACGCTCATCGCATTTACCAATGGGTTTGTATGATAACACTCTTCAAAATAAACTTCACCCCCAACTGTTGGTACACCAAAGCAATTGCCGTAATGACCAATGCCATGAACCACACCGCCCAATAAATGTTGTGTTTTTTTATCTTTCAAATTGCCAAAGCGAAGACTGTTTAGTGAAGCGATTGGTCGTGCACCCATCGTAAAGATGTCTCTTTGTATTCCTCCTACCCCTGTTGCAGCTCCTTGAAAAGGTTCTAAAGCACTTGGGTGATTATGGCTTTCTATTTTAAATACCACACCAAAGTTATTGCCCATATCCATCAAGCCAGCATTCTCTTCTCCAGCAGCTACCAGCATTTTACCCCCATCGCGAGGAAGGGTTTTTAACCATTTAATACTATTTTTATAACTACAATGCTCACTCCACATAGCACTAAAGCAACAGAGTTCATTAAAGTTTGGGGTGCGACCCAATTTGGTTTTTATCAACTCAAATTCCTCCGGTGTCAAGCGAAGCTGTTGTGCAGTCTGTACGGTTATTTCCATGACTAATTTATGATTAAATGATTTTTCTGAAAACCATGAAGTCTTCAAAAATCTGTTCTATTTGCTAAATTGGTAGGTCGCAAATGTACGGAAGTGGGCGGTATGCTGAGACACTTAAAGTAGGTTATTGGGGTGTTTTCGATAGATTAATTTTCTATTATTAAAACAAAAAGAATGGTAACATAATGGATTTGTAAATTAAGTGAATTTAAATTGCCACTTATTCTATCATAACTCAGAAGATCTACTTTGCTGATACATTCCTCACATAGAAAACTTAGTTCAATTAGTTTTGTAATTATCTTTATCGAAATATATAATGCAATGGTCTCAAAAATTTCATCTGGCATATCTGTCACTGTAGAGGTTTTCTATCAGCCCGCTTATAGCAATCCACTTGGAAACGAGTACATGTTTGCCTATCGGATTATTATCGAGAACCACAACAATTTTGCAGTAAAGCTCCTTACTCGTCGTTGGAATATATTTGATAGCAATGGTGAATACCGGGAAGTCGAAGGAGAAGGGGTGG
>CANGFK010000188.1 GCA_947452925.1 Chitinophagaceae bacterium
ATTCTTCTTCGAAAAGATTGCTTTTTGTTTTAATAAAAGCAAAAGAAAGCGAGATGTGGAGTAATAGGGAAACACCCAAAAAAAGCATTGCTACTAGGATACCATTAATTATTTGCGGCATCATTGCGGCAGCGTCAGCGGGAACATTCTTTTGCATGGCAAGTGCTTGTTTGCTGAATTCTGCTTTCAACTGCGGATTAGTTTTAAGCATAATAAAGTTGGTGACACAAGAAGTAGCAAAAAACATGGTTACGTATGCATTCACCTTCATCCAGTCTTTAAGGGAAGACTTACATTGTTTTTGGTTTATGATTCCTTTAATTACAAAGATAAAACTAGAGAAAATGTAGATAGTCGTACAAATGGTGATGGCGAGGGGAAGCAAAATTGCAAAGTTGCCCAGTGCCATAAACAATGCAAAAAAGCTAACGAAGCCCAATAGCGCGCCAAAGGGAAGAAGAATGAAGGAGATTACTTTGTACAGATTAGTTAGAAACATGCTGTAAAAGTGCGGAAAAATTTGATATAGGAGAGAAATAATAGTTGCTTGTTACAAGTTACAGGTTTCTAGTAACCTGTAACTTGTAACAAGCATCCTGCAACCTGCTTATGAATAAGAGAAGAAACTCAATCCGATGAGGTCGCTGAATTCTCCAAGTGAAGTCTTTAATTCCTCAAAGAATTCTTCGAGGTTGTGTCTGTTAAGGGTTTCTAAGTCCATATACTCTACCTTACTAAGTAACCTGCCAAAGCGTTTGATGATAGCATCTTTGTGTTCGGTATTATTTTCTTGCAACACATCTACCAGATACTTAGATATACGGCTGAGGGAATACAATACACTACGGGTGAAGTCTTTGTTGAAGATAACCTGATGTAAAGCATTTTCGTTGTGGCGCGTACTACGGTATGTTTTCAAGTGCAATTCGTAGCCAGACAAAGCCAACAACATAGGGCGCCATTGCAAAATATCCTTTTCTTCATCCAACTTGAAATCAATAAAACTAAAGAATTTTTCCGCTACCTCAATTGTTATAAAGCATCTTTCTATATAACGCCCCAGGTTCATGAAACTCCAACCCAAACCACGAGGCATGGTGGTATCTGTAACACCGTTGTACAAAGTGCTTTCGGTACAAAACATATTCACTGTTTCTAACGCATCATATCCTCTGAGTTTATCAATGAGCTGCGGTGCATTGATGGAATGATACATGCCGTTTACCTGTTCCCAAACTTCCTTAGTAATGTTATCTTGAATGCCACGCGCATTTTCGCGCGCTTTCCCTAATACATTTTTAAGGGAATTTATGTTTGTGGTATCTAGCAATAGCTTCTGTAAAGCTGCTTCGGTATTATATTTAATAACATCTATCTCTTCCTTGTCTTCTACTTCAGCAAAAACTTCGAGTATATGTTCCCAACTAAGATTATTACTTACGCCCTTGTCAAACATCAAAATATAATTCGTCATGGTACAACGCAGCATCCCATCTGCCCGCTCCATGTATCTGTTTGTCCAAAATAAAGAATCTGCTATTCTACTTAACATACTGTTGTTCTTTTTTATCGATGATTAATTAATTTTTGTTAACCGATGTACCGTTTACCGCTTACCGTTATCGGCATTTCGGTTAACGGTAATACTGTCAACGGTCAACGGCAAAGCCTATTCTATCACCCAAGTATCTTTACTACCACCACCTTGTGATGAGTTTACTACCAGGCTACCTTCTTTTAAGGCAACACGTGTTAATCCACCAGGGACAATCTCTACCCCATCAGGGCCACAAAGCGCATAAGGTCGTAAATCGACATGTCGTGGAACAAACTTGCCATCAATAAAGCAAGGCACAGTTGATAATTTGATAATGGGCTGTGCGATAAAGCTTCTCGGTTCTTTTTCTACAGCAGTAATGAAGTCTGCAATCTCTTTATCGCTTGCACTATTTCCCATCAACATACCATAGCCGCCCGATTGATTGGTGCGCTTGATAACCATGCTATGAATATTTTTGAATACGTGCTCTCTTTGTTCAGGGTCACTCAATTCATAGGTTGGGACATTGGGCAATATCGGGTCTTCATTCAGGTAATATTTAATCATCGCAGGAACGTAGTTGTATACTGCTTTGTCATCAGCTACACCATTACCCAATGCATTTACAATGGCTACATTTCCTTTCGCATAAGCGCCAATCAAGCCGGGTACACCCAATAAGCTATCTTTTCTAAATACTTCTGGGTCTAGGAATTCATCATCCACCCGACGATAGATTACATGAACTTGTTTTAGTCCATTAGTAGTTTTTGCATAAACTTTAAAATTATCAACTACTAAGTCTCTGCCCTCCACCAACTCAATACCCATACTTCGTGCAAGGAAAGTATGCTCGTAATAAGCGGAGTTATATACGCCTGGGGTGAGTAAAACCACATTGGGGTTACTTAATTGAGATGGAGCTAGTTGCAATAATATCTCATGCAATTTTATCGGGTAGCTACTCACCATCTTTGCCTTGCTGCTATATAATAGGTCTGGGAAAAGACGCTTAGTTACTTCACGGTTTTCTAACATATAACTCACGCCGCTAGGTGTGCGTAGGTTATCTTCTAAGATGTAGAATGTGCCATCATCACCCCTTATTAAATCTATACCACTGATGTGTACATAGATGTCGTGCATCACTTTGATACCAACTACTTCGCGGGTAAAGTGCGCACAACTGTTGATGAGTTCGGCTGGAACGATACCTCTTTTGATGATAGACTGTTCGTTATAAACATCCTTCAGGAACATGTTTAACGCTTTTAAACGTTGTTTGATTCCTTTTTCTATGTGGCTCCATTCGGCAGAAGTAATGATACGTGGAATGATATCGAATGGGAAAATGCGCTCAATGCCTGCATTATCACTGTAAACTGTAAACGTGATTCCCTGATTCATAAAAAGCTCACTAGCCAATTTGTCTTTTTGGTGCAATGCTTCAACTGGAAGATGTTGTAATGCCTCGAAAACCTTAGTGTATTGTTCACGGATGGTAGAGCCTTCACTCATTTCATCCCAAATGCCTGGCTGTGTTAGATACTGTTGCAGAAGGGTTGCACTGTTCATAATTCTGAAAACGATTTAATTCTCTAATAAAGGTTAGTTGCCCGATACTACAAAGCGATTTGCATTTGCAGAATTGAAGATAATGATAAAATACATTACCTGTATATCACTTAAAAAAGTGTTATACATTAAATTTATTGCAATATAGTGGTTTTGTTATTCAAATTCTATAAAAAATAGAATAATTCGATATTTTTTCTCATAAAAATACCATTTGGTTTAATATTTTCCATTAAAAAGGATTTAAAATTGTTTTTATTAAATGATTGCAGCTCCTCATTACTGATTCATTTATGCGTTTTATAAAGTGAATCGGGAGCGTGATAAATAGTCTGATTGAGCAGAAAAATGGTCGAAATGAGTTTAGGTTAACTGTATTGAGGAATGGATTGAATCTAGATAACACCAGCTATCATTAGTGCCACCCTTTCTCCATCCATTGCAGCACTAACGATGCCACCTGCATAGCCAGCGCCTTCTCCACAAGGATAAAGATTTTTTATTTGAGGATGTTGTAAACTATCATTATCTCTTGGAATTCGAACAGGGGAGGACGTGCGACTTTCGGTAGCAACAACAACAGCTTCATTGGTATAATATCCACGCATCTTTTTCCCGAAAGCTTTAAATCCTTGTTGTAAAGTTCTGTGAACAAAAGGAGGGAGGGCTTCACCTAAATTAGCTGCCTTGATGCCCGGAACATAACTACAAGCCGGAAAATTGGTGGAAACTTTCCCATTGCAAAAATCTTCCATCCTCTGAGCAGGAGCCACAAATTGACCTCCTCCGAGCGTATAGCAGCTTTGCTCAATGGCTTGTTGGAAGGCAAGGAGAAGAAGAGGGTTTACCGTTGACCGATTACCGTTGACCGATGAGGTTTCAGTTAACGGTAAACGGTCAACGGTCAACTTCTTAAAATATTCCACGGCATCCTTTTCATCCACTGTCACGACCATCCCACTATTGGAATAGGGGTTATTTCGTTTACTGGGACTCCAGCCATTCACCACCAATTCATTGGCCGAAGTAGCGGCTGGAGCAATAATACCTCCGGGACACATGCAAAAACTAAAAACCCCGCGTCCGTTCACTTGCTCCACCAAACTGTATGAAGCAGGAGGCAAATGTTCGCCACGCAATAAAGTAGTTGAAGTTGGAAGATTATATTGTATGCTATCGATGAGTGCTTGCGGATGTTCTATCCTGACGCCGAGTGCAAATGGTTTTGCCTCAATCAATATGTTCTTGTGGTGTAATAACTCGAAAATATCTCGTGCTGAATGTCCTGTAGCAAGAATTACTGCATCAGCGTTGATGGTAATGCCAGCAAAAGTCTTTACACCAACGATGGTATTGTCTTTTATGATAAAGTCTGTTACTTTTTGTTCAAACAAAAATTTCCCACCATAACCCAATATGGCTTCCCTCATGGCGGTGATAATGTCTGGCAACTTATTGGTGCCAATATGCGGATGGGCTTCGTATAATATCTTTTCTTCCGCCCCAAACTGTACAAAAAGATTGAGGATACGATTGATGTTGCCACGTTTATTACTCCGGGTATATAGCTTTCCATCGCTGTAAGTACCTGCTCCTCCTTCGCCAAAACAGTAATTACTTTCTGGATTGATGATGCCTTCTTTGTTCAGCAGGGCTAGATCTCTTCTTCTTGCCCGTACATCTTTTCCGCGTTCAATCAGAATTGGTTTTATACCCAACTCTAGTAGTTGTAAGGCAGCGAATAGCCCTGCGGGGCCTGCGCCAACAATGATAATGCTCTTGGAAGAATTGGTTACATCTTTAAAATGAATGGCATTGAGCGGACGCTGACTAAAAGGCTCATCAATGAAAGCAAGTAGGGTAATATTTATCCAGATCTGGCGGGGACTGCGGGCATCAATTGACTGTTTGAGTTTGTAGAAACCCGTGATGCTGGCTTTGCTTTTACTGGTTTCTCTGGCAATATAATCTGTAAGAATACTGCTGTCATTAGCCTCATGAGGCTTTACTTTAAGCGTGAGTTGTTGTTGCATATTGTGTCAGGTGTTTATCCTAAAAACAAAAAAAATAATTATGATTAGATGATTTGAATGATGAAATGATTTGCAGTTCGCTAAAAATGGTCAATCTATCATTCTATCATTCAAATCATTTAATCATAATTTTAAAATGGCAAATCGTCCACCAATTCATCTGGAGGTGGTGGAATGTTGCTGTAATTTGTAGGTGGTATATCTTCTTGTTGCCCTAGTTTCACAGCTTCAATTCTCCATGCATCCAGGTTGGTGATGTAATTATCCCTTCCGTCTTTCACCCATTTTGTACCTTTTATGTTGAACTGCACTTTTACTTCATCACCCAAATTAAATCGGTCTACCAATGCTGTTTTATCTTGCACACACTGAAACTTTGCATAGTTGGTGATGATTCTTCCACCAATATCTTCACTCTTCTCAATCACAAATTCTCTTGTCTTAAACGTCTCTGTACGCTGCACCGTATCATATTTGGCAGTTAGTTTTCCTGTAATCTCGTAGCTCATCTTTAATTTTATTATTTTCAGCGAATGTAAGGTTCAGCGTTTTATTTCTAAAAACTAATCACTAAACACTAATCATTAATCATTCCATTTTCCCTTATTTTCGTTATTCAAATGGCAAATTCTGACGGTAAAATACGGTTAGCGATTCTCGATTTATACGATGGATATCCCAATCAGGGGATGCGTTGTATAAGAGATATTATCAGGGATTTTGCTGCCGCTAATCAGCGGGAAGTTGTTGTTGATGAGTTTGATGTACGGCAATTTCTTCAAGTACCCGATACGTCTTATGATGGCTACATATCTAGTGGTGGGCCGGGTTCGCCCTTGGATTCTGCCGAAACAGAATGGGAACATCAGTATTTTTTGTGGCTGAAATCTATTGAAGACTGGAATGATAATCCTGCTACTGTTAATAAGAAAGAAGTGCTGTTTATCTGTCATAGTTTTCAGTTGGCATGCCGATATTACAATGCAGGATTGGTTTGTAAAAGAAAGAGTGTTTCGTTTGGCGTATTTCCTGTGCACATGTTGGATGATGGTTTTGGTGAAGTAGTTTTTGAAGGATTAAAAGACCCATTTTATGCGGTGGACAGCCGGGATTATCAGGTAATAAAACCCAATCATGCCGAGCTGGAGAAGATGGGCGGAAAAGTATTATCCATAGAAAAAGAGCGTCCTCATGTTCCTTTTGAGCGTGCGGTGATGGCTATCCGATTCAATAAATACTTTGTGGGTACGCAGTTTCATCCCGAAGCGGATCCCATTGGAATGCGTATGTACCTGCAAACGGAAGACAAGAAAAAAGCCGTTATAGATGAACATGGTGAAGCCAAATGGGCGAGTATGGTGGAACAATTGCAAGACCCCGACAAAATTGTGTGGACATATAATCATATCATTCCGAATTTTTTAGGTAGAGTGGTAAGGCGTAAGTTGTAAGGCATAAGGCATAAGGCATAAGCAAAAGAAGGCGTTATCTAGTCAAGGCGGGTGTTAACTTGACGTCCTAAAGAGTTATTTAGTCAAGGCGGGTGTTAACTTGACGTCCTAAAGAGTTATCTAGTCAAGGCGGGTGTTAACTTGACATCCTAAAGAGTTATCTAGTAAATAATTTCAAGAAACAGGCATCCTAACGAGTTATCTAGTCAGTAATTTCAAGAAACAGGTATCCTAAAGAGTTATCTAGTCAGTAATTTCAAGAAACAGGCATCCTAACGAGTTATCTAGTCAGTAATTTCAAG
>CANGFK010000189.1 GCA_947452925.1 Chitinophagaceae bacterium
AGGCAAAATGTTCTCACCATTGGCATATACGTTAAGTTTTGCCTTACTCGGAGCACTTTTGTTTACACTAACGTTAGTGCCCGCACTTTCTAGTATTCTATTGAAGAAAAATGTTCGCGAAAAGCATAATCCAGTAGTAACCTTCTTTGAAAACGGCATCAAGAAGTTGTTTTTAATTGCAAACAAAGCCCCAAAGATTAGTGTAATTATAGCAGTAGGTATCATGACCTTAACCTTCTTTTCTGCCAAGTTTTTAGGCAGTGAGTTCTTGCCAGAGTTAGATGAAGGTGCTTTGTGGGTAAAAGCGCAGTTACCCATGAGTGCTTCATTATCTCAGTCTAAAATTGTTTCTGATAAGATGTCCGAAATATTGCGTCGTTTCCCAGAAGTTAAACATACACTCTCGCAAATAGGAAGAACCAATGATGGCACTGACCCAAAAGGATTCTTTAATGTGGAGATAGCTGTCGATTTAAAAACAAAAGAGGAATGGCCAAAAGGGGTTACAACCGATAACCTTGTTGATAGTATGGATGCACAACTGAGTAAGTTACCTGGATTATTATTAAACTATTCGCAACCTATTAGGGATAATGTGGAGGAAGCAGTAGCAGGCGTCCCTGCTTCGTTGGCAGTGAAAATTTTTGGTAAAGACTTTAATACATTAGATAGTCTGGCAAACAGAGTGAAATCAGTATTAGGTAAAGTACAGGGTATTGAAGACTTGGGTATTTTAAGGAACTTAGGTCAGCCAGAGTTTAGGATTGAACTGAATCAAGAGAAAATGGCTTTGTATGGGGTGAGTGTTGCAGATGCACAGTCTGTTATTGAGATGGCAATTGGCGGAAAGGAAGCGACACAACTGTATGAAGAAGAAAAAAAATTCGACATCCGTATTCGCTATAGAAAAGAGTTCAGGGATATGCAAGAAAAGATTGAACAACTGATGATTCCTACACAGGATAATACCAAGATTCCATTGAAAGAAATTGCGGATATACACACCCTTACAGGACCTGCTTTTGTGTATCGCGACAATAATGCGCGCTATATTCCAGTAAAGTTCTCAGTAAGAGGAAGAGATTTAGGAAGCGCAATCAAGGAAGCACAGGAAAAAGTAAATGCATCCGTTCAACTTCCTCATGGATATAAAATGAGCTGGAATGGTGAATTCGAGAACCAGGAGCGCGCAATGAATACATTAGCTAAAGTTGTACCAGTGTGTTTATTGGCTATTTTCTTAATCCTATTCATCACTTTTGGTAATGTAAAAGATGCTGTGCTAACAATCCTCAATGTACCTTTTGCCTTGATTGGAGGCATTCTGGCATTACATATTACAGGCATCAACTTCAGCATTAGTGCAGGTATTGGCTTCATTGCCTTGTTTGGAGTTTGTATACAGAATGGGGTGATTTTAATCAGCGTATTCAGAAAGAACCTTAGTGCCAATATGCCATTAGACGAGGCAATACTGCAAGGAGTCATCTCTCGTGTGCGTCCAGTTGTAATGACGGCATTGATGGCTGCAATCGGGTTGTTGCCAGCAGCAATCTCTACAGGAATTGGGAGCGAAACGCAGAAGCCATTGGCAATTGTAGTTATTGGAGGGCTTATTACCTCTACTTTTCTTACGTTGTTGTTACTACCTATTATTTACACCTTAGTACATAATCTCTTTCACAAAAGTGATAACAGACCTTTGTT
The DNA here is from genome assembly GCA_947452925.1 of Chitinophagaceae bacterium. Classification (GTDB taxonomy): domain Bacteria; phylum Bacteroidota; class Bacteroidia; order Chitinophagales; family Chitinophagaceae; genus Parasediminibacterium. The sequence goes on from CANGFK010000189.1 coordinate 1,708, forward strand.
AAAGAAAACAGGTTTAATTAGTAAGTAACACGTAATTAATAAAAGGGTACTAAGATGGGGTATGGAGATATCCCCCTGCTGAATTTGTTATTATCCTAGCAGGGGGATACTTCTTAATTTTAGCACGATTAAATAATCATCGATAAAAAATATTTTTAGCCTAGTAATTCAAAACTGCTATTTTTATCCCATTACTAAAAGTTATAACTGTTTGAAAACAATATTATCACATCATCAACTCGGCATTACTATCAAACGTCTGGCTCATCAGATACTAGAAAACCATCTACAATTGAAGGATACAGTCATTATTGGTTTGCAACCACGTGGTATTTTCTTGAGTGATAAGATTGTGGAAGAGATAAATCAGATATTAGATCCGTCCCTATTGGAGTATGGCAAACTGGATATCACTTTCTACAGGGATGACATTCATAAGCAACTACATACTGCCAACAAAACAGATATCCCGTTTACAATAGAAAATAAACAAGTTGTTCTGATTGATGATGTATTGTGGACTGGCAGAACCATCAGAGCTGCCATGGACGCATTACTGGACTTTGGCAGGCCAAAGAAAGTGGAGTTATGTGTATTGATAGATAGAAGATTCAGTAGGGAATATCCTATTCAGGCAGATTATGTTGGCAGAGCAATTGATACATTCCCAAATCAGAAGGTAATGGTTTACCTAAATAAAAAGGATAAAGAAGAAAGTGTTGAATTGTTGGAGGAGTGAGGCAATAGTTAGGAAATATGAATTATGAAATATGAGTTATTAGTGAAAGTGTCGGTATTTTAAAACCTATATTATATTTTTATTCTATTGATATTTTCATATTTCAGGATGCATATTTCATAGTTCATAGTTCGTTGTGTATTGTTTTCTATTAACTTCGTTTTTTAATGAAACTGTCTACTAAACATTTACTTGGTATAAAGGATTTAACCAAGGAAGATATTCAACTAATTCTTTCTACAGCTTCGGATTTCAAAGACGTTTTGCAAAGGCCAGTAAAAAAAGTCCCCTCTCTCCGGGATGTAACGATTGTGAATCTCTTCTACGAAAATTCCACACGTACTCGAATGAGTTTTGAGCTTGCCGAAAAAAGACTCAGTGCCGATACACTCAATTTTGCTGCTAGTAGTTCTTCTGCCGCCAAAGGCGAAACGTTGTTGGATACGGTTCAGAACATACTCAGCATGAAAGTCGATATGATTGTGATGCGTCATAGTGCTAGTGGAGCCCCACATTTCTTGTCTAAACAAATAGATGCAGCAATCATTAATGCTGGCGATGGCATCAATGAACATCCCACACAAGCCCTATTGGATGCCTTCTCCATGCAAGAAAAGTTTGGTTCTTTAGAAGGATTAAAGGTGGCTATCATTGGCGACATCATGCATAGCCGCGTAGCATTAAGCAATATCTACCTGCTAAAGAAGATGGGTGCAGAAGTAATGGTTGCAGGTCCTCCTACATTGATTCCCAAATACATAAAAGAAGCATTAAACGTACGTGTAGAATATAATGTAAAGAATGCTTTGCAGTGGTGCGATGTAGCAAACGTTTTGCGCATTCAGTTGGAAAGACAGAGTCAACCCCTGTTCTCTTCCTTACGAGAATACAATCTGGCTTATGGTATCAGTAGGAAATTATTGGATAGTATTGGCAAAGAAATCACGATTATGCACCCTGGTCCAATCAATAGAGGCGTGGAACTAGACAGTGATGTTGCAGATGGAACTAACTCTATTATATTAAATCAAGTAGAAAATGGTGTAGCCGTAAGGATGGCCGCCCTATATCTCTTGAGACCTCAAGGATAGTTATTAGTGATTAGTTATTAGTGATTAGTAAAAACAACTACGAATCAGTTAATAACTAACCACTAATAACTATCCTCTAATAACTAAAGAAACATGCGTATTTGTTTATTTCCAGGCACATTTGACCCCGTTACATTAGGTCATATAGATATCATCAACAGAGCATTGCCTTTATTTGATAAAGTGTATGTGGGCATCGGTATCAATGCACTAAAAAGTCCTATGTTTTCTGCCGAGCAACGTATGCACTGGTTTAGTGAAATCTATAAAAACGATTCACGGGTAGAAAGTTGTATCTATGAAGGGCTTACAGTTCAGTTTTGCAAAAAGATAAATGCAAACTTTATTTTGAGAGGTATAAGATACGTTAGTGACTTTGAATATGAAAAGACAATTGCAGATGCAAATCGTACATTAGATAGAAGCATTGAAACCGTATTTCTAACTGGAGAACCTAAATACACTTCCGTGGCTTCTACTATTGTGAGAGACATAATCAAGAATGGTGGAGACGCTTCTCCTTTCCTGCCCGAAGCGGTTATTCAGTCATTAAAAACAGGAGTGTTATTATAAAAAACTATATTAAAGTCCCCAACAAGACTTTTGCGTTGATGGCGTCTGCTTCTAACTGAGCAATCAGTGCTTCTAGTCCGCTGAATTTTACTTCATTCCGCAGAAAGGCATGAACATGTATCTGTAAGACTTGTCCGTAAATCATTTCATCAAAATCAAATATATTCACTTCTACCAGTCTCTTCTTGCCATCTACCGTTGGCCGAAAACCAATGTTCATCATCCCTAGATACTTCTTGCCTGTATAAGGGGGGAGATTTACAGAAACAGCATAAACCCCATCAGAAGGGATTAACTTCTCTTGAATATTCAATTGAATATTCGCCGTAGGATAGCCTATTGTTCTACCTACCTGATTTCCCTTAACTACTTCCCCCTCAAAAAAATAAGGATAACCTAAGAATTGATTGGCAGTTTTAATATCATTTTCTAATAATGCATTCCTGATTCGGGTACTACTGATTGTAATTTCATTTAATACCTTCTCATCAATCTCTTTTACATCAAAACCAAGTTCTAGTCCAATTTCTTCAAGTAAATGATAATCCCCTACCCTATTCTTACCAAAACGATGGTCATAACCAATGATGATGGTATGCGGCTTGAAGTACTGAAAAAGAAAGTCCTTACAATATTCTTCAGCAGTTTTACTGGCAAACTCTTTGGTGAATGGAACAATTACCAAATGGTCAATACCCGCTTTGTCTAACAAAAACACCTTCTCTTCAAAAGAATTCAACAAAGCAACAGTACCGCCATAAGTACCCACAACAGATCGGGGATGCGGACTAAAAGTTATTATTATAGTCTCCCCCCCAACAATAGCTGCTGTTTCTTTTAATTGTTTTATTATTTGCTGATGCCCCAGATGAACCCCATCGAAAGTGCCGATTGTAACAATTGCATTCTTGAAATGTGGTAAATGAACGAGATCTTTATGTACTTGCATAATGAATACTACAAATTTAGGGGTAAGACTCTTATGAAAAAAGAATGACAGTAAATAAAAAAGCTGGTTGAGTAGTTAATTATTTACCCAACCAGCTTTAGCACTCTACTAATTTATATCAATGAATCGCGGAGTGAGCCCGCTTTCACATTACTACTCTTTTCATTGTGCTCCTTCGCCGCTGCTATAAAACTTACAAATAGTGGTGCAGGACTTTCAACCGTACTCTTCAACTCTGGATGATATTGAACCCCTATAAAGAATGGATGTTCTGGTATCTCCATTATCTCTACCAATCCCGAATCGGGGTTTACCCCTGTAGCTTTCATGCCACTTGCTTCAAACTGCTCCAGATAATCATTATTAAACTCATAACGATGTCTATGTCTTTCGCTGATAGCTGTTTTACCATAAATCTTGTGAGCTAATGTTCCTTCCTTCACTTCACAAGGGTAAGCGCCCAAACGCATAGTGCCGCCCATCATCTTTATCTTCTTTTGCTCCTCCATCATATTGATAACAGGATCTGGCGTGTTGGGTTCCATTTCTGTTGAATGGGCATCTTTCAATCCTAAAACATTTCTACCATATTCAATTACGGCCATCTGCATACCCAAACAGATACCAAAGAATGGCATTCCCGTTTCACGAGCATATTTTACTGCAATAATTTTTCCTTCAATACCACGCGTCCCAAAGCCCGGAGCAACTAACAATCCATCCAAGTTATCGAGCTTCTCAGTCACGTTGTGTTCGGTAATAAATTCGCTGTGTACGTTCACCACCTGCACTTTCACTTCATTCATAGCGCCTGCATGAATAAAGCTTTCCAGTATAGATTTGTAAGCATCCTGCAACTCAATATATTTACCAATCAACCCAATAGTAACTTTACTTTTTGGATATTTTAATTTATCAAGATATACCTTCCACTTATCAAGATTAGGTTCGCTGTATTCAGTAATCTTTAGTTTTTTCAAGCAGATGATATCCAACTTCTCACGTAGCATCAACAAAGGCACTTCATAGATTGTAGAAGCATCCATCGCTTCAATCACTACTTCTTGTTTTACATTACAGAACAAAGCAATCTTTCTCTTTATGTCATTACCCAAAGGCTCTTCTGTTCTACAAACTAGAACATCGGGGTGAACACCGGTTTCGCTCAGCATCTTCACACTGTGTTGCGTAGGTTTTGTTTTCAATTCCTTTGCCGCTTTCAGATAAGGCACCAATGTCAGGTGAATTACCATTACTTTTTCTTCGGGTAGTTCCCATTGCAACTGACGCACTGCTTCTATAAAAGGAAGACTCTCAATATCCCCAACTGTACCACCTATTTCCGTAATCACAATGTCAAACTCACCAGTCTTGCCAAGCAACAACATCCTGCGCTTAATTTCATCGGTAATGTGTGGTACAACTTGTACCGTTTTACCCAAGAAATCGCCACTTCTTTCCTTATTAATTACTGTTTGATAAATACGCCCCGTCGTTACATTGTTTGCCTGAGAAGTGAACGTGTTCAAAAAACGCTCGTAGTGTCCCAGATCCAAATCCGTTTCAGCACCATCTTCTGTTACGTAGCACTCGCCATGTTCGTAGGGATTGAGTGTACCCGGATCGATATTGATGTAAGGATCCAGCTTTTGAATGGTAACAGTTAGCCCCCTCGCTTGCAACAGCTTAGCCAAACTTGCTGCAATAATTCCTTTACCTAAACTACTTGTTACGCCTCCTGTAACGAAAATGTACTTTGCCATATATTTATTATTGTATATTAAGTTTCTTTCAACTAAAGTCCG
>CANGFK010000190.1 GCA_947452925.1 Chitinophagaceae bacterium
AGGAAGCAATTACTTTTTGATGAATAATTTCAGTCGATAAATCAATCAATAAACACTTTTAATACACTTTATAATGCAACAAACAGTTAAAACACTCCGCACACTTGGTTTTATTTTGGTACTAAGTATTTGTTTAACAAACCTCTCCAAGGCTCAGTCCCCTGCTGATGATCCGGGTATTGGTGGGCCAGGTAGTCCTAGTGTGGGTGTTGGTGGTGATGGCAGCCCTGTTGTACCCTTTGATGGCGGCATGAGTTTGATGCTTGCTATATCTGGCATAAGCTATGCAGCTAAGATATTAAAGACTCAGAAGGCAAGAAGCTAGTATTCTTTTTAGTCTAGAATCAGGTAAAAGAGGACTGAGGCATTGAAACGGTTTATTAACTATTACTAAGCCCAAAGCACATACTAATTACGGACCATATTGGTTGACATTTATGTTAAAATCTAGTTAGTTACCTTACAGTAGAATGCCTAATAATTAGTTCTGTAGTTAGTGTTTTAATTATTGCAGAATTTGGGTTTATCTCTTTGTTTATTAATTTGAAAATAAGGTCTGCCGCTGTTTCTCCAATCTTCTGTACAGGTTGAGATATGGTAGTTAAAGAAGGCTCTATTAAACCCGATACCTCGTCATTACTAAATCCAACAATGGCAATATCCTCCGGGATCTTTATTCCCATTGATTTTATCACCTGAATAGCCTCAATTGCGGTAGGATCATTGATGGCAAACAGTGCGTCGGGGGGACATTTAAGATTAAACAACTGTTGTATTAAAGTTTTTACCTTGTCTATTTTCAGGTCGTAAGGGATTATTATTTCTTCGTCTACTGGAATCTTATATTTTCTTAGTGCGGCTAAATAGCCATTCAACCTTCTCCTGCTGATGGAAAGATTATCAGGCCCTGCAAGATGAGCAATTCTCTTTTTTCCCGTCACAATAAGATGTTCAACAGCTCTGAAAGCACCATCATAATCGTCCACTACTACTTTGGGTACATGCATATCCTCACAGATTCTATTGAAGAACACAATTGGGATTTCTTTTCGTTGGAACGCGATTAAATGGTCAAAATTGTTAGTTTCTTTTGTAACAGAAACAATCAGGCCTTCAACCTGATTAGCCATCATCACTTTGGCATTGGCAACTTCTGTTTCATAATTTTCATTTGATTGTGCAATGATGGTATTGTAACCAGCTTTTGAAGCGATGTTTTGAACACCTATTATAACTTTTGGAAAATAAGAACTCATAAATTCAGGAACAATTATTCCAATTGTATTGGTTTTGTGAGTCACCAGATTTCGTGCAAAGATATTTTTTTGATAATCTAATTTCTGTGCAAGGGCAAGTACGGCCTTTCTTGTTTCCTCATTCACATTTGGATTTCCTGTTAATACCCTAGAAACAGTAGACTTGGATATGTGCAATTCTTTGGCAATATCTTTAATCGTTGTTTGATGCCGCATCGTTAATTTTTTAGAGTAAAAGTTGTCTGTTGGTACAGCAAAGAATGCAAGTTCAACCTTTGCAAACTTAACTGTATTTTTAAATATACTTAGTTCTTTTATTGAGTAAGTCTTAAATTGGGGCAAGTGCAATTGAAATCGTTCCCAAGTTTTACGAAGCTTAAGCTGAAAAAAAATCACAAACAGATGTAATGTATCCTACTGTTAATAGCTTCAGACTCTTGCCGATTATTTTTTGATTGCGGTAGAGATTGAGGAAATGATTTTTTTCCTCCTGTTTTTGACTTGAATCAGTGTATTGATGCTAGAATTTTGCTAAGCTATATTCTATGGCTCATTTGTCATAAATGTCTTTTGGATAAAGTAAACAATGGTTTAGTAAATTAAGATAATTTACTTGGTTGGGAACGTTCCCTATCTGTGGGAACATTCCCAACTGAAATTGATGATAAGCGTTTGAAGCTGAATCACATTTTCTGAATAATATTGTATTCTAATTAAGGAAGGAATCTTACTTGGAAGATGTCTGTAATCAAAAAAATGATTTGCTATGCGCGCCATTATGTATTATCAAAAGTATCTGATTGTCTTGTTTTTGTTTGTTTCATGTATTTTCATCAGCACTTTGTCTGTTCGAGCACAAGTGGGAATAATAAAAATTTCAGGCACTGTAAAGGACGCAAAAGGACTCCCATTAGTTGGTGCTACAGTGCGTGTGAAAGCACAGACTAAAGCAGCCATTACTGATTCTAAAGGCTCATTTGTACTAAGTGTTCCAAGCGAAAAAGCTGTTATTGAAGTGTCACACATTGGATTTGAGATTAAGTCTTTTAAAGTAGCCAATGACAGAGTTTTTAATATAACTCTTGTTGCAATTACCTCTGATATGGAAGATGTGATTGTGGTTGGTTATGTTACGCAAAAGAGGAAAGATTTTTCAACCTCCATATCAAACGTGAGCACAAAAAATGCAACAGAAGGCGGTTACTCCAATTTTCAGCAATTAATTGGGGGGAGAGCAGCAGGTGTGATGGTTTCTGAAACTAGTTCTGAACCAGGTGGTGGTATTAATATTGAGGTTCGTGGTGCGGGGAGCCTAAATTTTTCAACACAGCCATTGTACGTGATAGACGGAATTCCCTTTGAACCACCAAACTTGAACCTTACTTCTAACACCAATGTGAGTGCTGTTGTAGGAAACAACATTGCTAATCCCTTATCCACCATTAATCCTACGGATATTGAATCGATGGAAATATTGAAAGATGCAGCAGCTACGGCTGTCTATGGTAGCAGGGGGGCTAATGGTGTGATACTCATTACAACCAAAACAGGCAAAGTGGGAAAGACAAGAGTTAGTGTTGGGTTTAATCAGTCTTTTGTCTCGCCCCAGAAGTATGAAAAAATGTTGAATGCAAAAGATTATGCAGTATTTGCTGATGAAGCTTGGAAGTACCGTCAATACATCGGTACCTATACATCAAGTACGTTAATACCATTTGCAGATAGTGAAATTGATTCATTACAGACGTATGATCATCAGAAAGATTTACTAAAGATAGCCCAGTCTACTGATGCTAATGTTAGTATATCGGGAGGCTCCCCATTGTCTAAGTATTATTTGTCTGGTCAATATTTCTATCAGCCAGGCATCATACCCAACACTTCATTAAATAGATATAGTTGTAAGTTTAATTATGAAGCAACGCTTGCACCAAAATTGACTATGACAGCTAATATCAGTGTAAATAACATTGAAAGGAATGGTAATGCATCAGCTACATTGATGGGAAAAGCAAAAAGTTGGGCTCCTAATTCACCGTTTATTAATCCTGATGGAACTTTTAATCATCTTTCAACTTATTTGTATGGCTACGGGAATGGATATTACAATGATTCTATTTATGGATCGATTTATTATAACCCCCGCTTTCCAATCAGCACTATTTTGGCCTCAAGTAGTTCTACAAATAGTAATAACCCATTGATATATACTTCCTCCAGAGGGGTGAAAAATATAAATAGCTCCACTCAGATTCTCGCAAATGTTACTCTTTCTTATGCCATTTCAAATACGTTGAAACTTACAGGTACGATGGCTCTAACACAGTTTAATTCTATTCTTCAGAACTATATTCCTATTACAATTCTACCTACGTTTGGTACACAAAAAGGAGATGCTTCCGTAGGGAATTCTCAAAATCGGTCAGCATTGTATCAAGTAAATTTAAGTTACAGGAAAACATTTGGACTGAATGCTTTATCACTTGCTGCTGTTGCCTCTGCAGAAAAATATACTGCTGAAACACAGAGCGTTGGAAGTTCTGGTTTTACTTCTGATATCACCTCTTTCTATTCCATACAATCTGGTGCTGTACCTGGTGTCCCTAAATCTACTTACAGTGCCTATCAACTGGTTTCATCTGTTTTGCAAGGTGTGTATTCTTATGATGGTAAGTATATAGTGAATTTAGCAGGAAGATTTGACGGCACTTCCAAATTTACTGATAATAACAAATATGGATTTTTCCCTTCACTAGGGTTGGCTTGGAAAATGGACAGAGAGAAATGGTTTTCACCCCTTAAATCAATATTCAATGAGTTTAAATTGAGGAGTAGCTTTGGTATTGTAGGAAATCAAGGGATAAGTCCGTACTCTACAATGTCAACGCTATCAAGTAACTACATGGTTTACGGAAACAGCACGGCTAATATTGGATATTATCCTACTACGCTTGCAAACCCCGCATTGAAATGGGAGAGGACACAGTCATTTAATGGGGGAATTGATGCTTCTTTATTCAGCAATAGGATTTATTTAACTATAGACGCTTACAGAAGAGTGACGAGGGATTTGTTGGTTAACGTAACCCCTCCTCTTACATCTGGGTTTACTAGCTATACAGCGAATCTTGCGACTATGCGAAATGAAGGCTTGGAGTTTTCTTTAGAAGCAAAAGTAATTGAAGGTAAAAAATTCAGATTGTCTGTCGGTGGGAATATTGCTTTCAACCGTAATCTGGTTGAAAAACTGACTGGAGCAGCAGGGGAATATTATAATCCATCGGAAGGCGCTATCGGAACCGGTGGCTACATAACTAGAATAGAGCCAGGGAAACCTGTTGGTCAATTTTACGGGTACAAGGCAATTGGGATATGGAATGACTCTACTATAAAAACAAAAGCCACCACATTTATGCCCTCAGCTAAAGAAGGTGATAGGAGGTATGCAGACCTTAACAAAGACAATCTTCTGTCTGATGCTGACCGAACCTATATTGGAAGTGCTTTGCCAAAGTATTTTGGTGGATTTAATTTCACAGCTACTTATTTGTCTTTTGATGTAAGTGCTTTTTTCAGTTATTCTGTGGGAAGCCAAATTTTTAATACTTATCAGATATCTTATGGAACAATGTCTGGCAGTTCAAACATTAGAAAGGATATTTTCGATAAAAGATACAGGGTCATTTATCCAGATACCGATCCTAAACTGATTGACGCTATCCGTGCAAATAATTTAACTACTAAAGTGTCTGTAGCAGGCTCGACGCTTGAAGCAAGGGAAGCTACAGACTATTACATCGAGAACGGTTCTTTTTTGAGGTGTAGGGATATTACCATAAGCTACAGATTACCAAGTAAATTAGTTCGAAAAGCAGGATTAGCCTCAATGAAAGCTTACGTAAATCTTCAGAACCTATTTATGATAACGAATTATTCTGGCTTAAATCCAGAAGTAAGTTCACGTGGTGGACTTGTAAGAGGCGTAGATGATGGCTCTGCTCCACTTTCGAGAGGACTTAGAATAGGACTAAATGCTAATTTTTAATTTATAAAATAAGTTATATATGCTTAATAATAAAACTTACATGATTTGTTTACTCTTTGTTTTGGTATTTTGTTCTTGTAAAAAGTTTTTGCAGGAGAGTCCCAAAGGATTGATAACTAATACTAATTTTTATCAAACAGATGATGATGCAATTACCGCAGTCAATGCAGTTTACAGTGCAATGCGTCCTGATATGGCTTTGGGGCTTCCTGGCATATACCTAACTGAAATGATTTCAGATGATGGAACAATGTCTCCATCAGCTACACAAGTGGGCGAACGCTTGGAACTGGAGAATATGATTTACAGTTCACAACATGGTATTATTAAAACAGTTTGGACAAACGCTTATGTAGCAATTAATAGGGCAAATACAGTACTGAAGTATGTTTATGATAGCAGTAAAATAAGACCATCAATTGTAAGAAGGGTACGTGGGGAGGCTTGTTTTTTAAGGGCATTTAATTATTTTAGATTAGTTCAGCTGTATGGAGATGTACCGCTAGTTTTAACGCCATCAGAAATTGGCATATCTAATTTATCTCCTTCAAGAACTCCTGTAAGAACTGTTTACAACAGTATTGTCAGCGATTTGAAATATGCAGAAGAAAATTTGAATGATTATTATGATTATAACAATGCAAAAAACGGTGGACGTGCAACCTCTGCTGCGGCAAAAGCACTACTCGGTAAAGTTTACCTAACAATGGCAGGTTATCCATTAAACGACGTAATTAAGTACCAACTCGCTGCCGATAAACTTAATGAGGTAATTCTAAATAAAGGCTCTTATAATTTGGATTTAAATCCTTCCTATTCGAGTATTTTTAGTGCAGCCACTTCAACAAAAGCTGCGGATAAGGAGAGGATTTTTTATTCTAGGGGTACAAGTGGTATGGCACCCGATTATCAAGCTTTTACCAGAATGAAATCAACCTATATGCAATTCAAATATGCAGTACCATCAAAGGATTTTTTGCCTTACACAACTTTTGCTTCAGTGGATAAATATTATCCAATCTCAGGAGGAACACGTTTATTTTCGATAGAGGCAGATGATGCAATTACATCTGCTATCCCTATTGGATTCTCATTCAACTTTGGCGGGGTGTTATACGATTCTTTTTACATGAGTAGTAATGGATTTATTAGTTTCAAAAGTCGCAGTAATGCTGCACCCAATATCTCCTCGGCAACAGATCCAATTGTAGGACCATTGATGGATAACTTAAATGGAACAGGCGGTACTGCTAATTATTTACTTTCAGGAGCGGCACCAAATAGAGTATTGACGATAGAATGGGCAAACTGGCGTTGGAAAACTGGAACTACTGTTTCTAATAATATAAGTTTTCAAGCTCAATTGTATGAGGATGGTAGAATTCAGTTCAACTATAATAATTCTACTCCTGCAGTTAATAGTGCGGCCTCTTCCATTGGAGTAAGATATCCTAATTCCTATTTGGCTTTTAAAAATACAAACACAACTGGTGGGTTTAGTTGGGTGGCAAGTAATACAGGTTATTCATCCACTGTAAATAAG